>DASPXL010000282.1:0-7869 GCA_035637375.1 Burkholderiales bacterium | reverse complement strand
TACTGGAAGTAGAGATCGGCGTAGTCGAGCCGGCGGGAAAGCAGCGACCCGAACACGCGGGCAAGCTTCGCCGTCTCGAGATCGTGCGGCGCGAGCAGGAACGACTGCGCGGTGGAAAAGAGCTGCTCGGGAGCGTTCATGGAATGGAGATGGGGATGGACGGACCGGTATTCTAGCGCCGGATGCGGTGCCCCCGTTCTACAGCACCCGATGCGTCAGGGCGGGAAGGCTTTCTCGCAGCTTCGCCTGGACCGCCGGGTCGATCTCGGCCATGACCACCCCGGGGCCGGCGGCGCGCTCGGCGACGATCCTGCCCCAGGGATCGACCACCATGCTGTGGCCGTGGGTCTCGCGGCCGTTCGGGTGCCTTCCCCCTTGAGCCGGCGCGAGCACCCAGGCGAGGTTCTCGATCGCGCGGGCGCGCAGCAGCGTCTCCCAGTGCGCTCGGCCCGTGGTCGCGGTAAACGCCGAGGGCACGAGGATGACGTCCATCGGCGCGAGCCCCCGGTAGAGCTCGGGAAAGCGCAGGTCGTAGCACACCGACAAGGCGATGCGGCCGAACGGCGAATCGAGCGCGCGCGGCTCGGTCCCGGGCTCGATGGTGGCCGACTCGTCGAAGCGCTCGGCCCCCAGCTCCAGGCCGAAAAGATGGATCTTGTCGTAGCGCGCGACGCGCCGTCCGCCCGAGTCGTAGACCAGACAGCTGTTCCTGACCTTCCCCGGATCGGCGCACTCGAGCGGCACCGAGCCCCCGACCAGCCACACGCCGTGCCGCGCCGCGCTCGCCGCGAGAAAATCCTGGATCGGGCCGGCGCCGTCCTTTTCCCTCGCCGCGAGCTTGTCGCGCTCGCGCATTCCCAGAATGCAGAAATACTCCGGGAGCGCGACCAGCTTCGCTCCTTCACCCGCCGCCCGCGCCACAAGCTCGCCCGCCGCGGCGAGATTCTCCTCGACCTTCGGCGTCGAGACCATCTGCACGACGGCGGCTTTGAAGGCCGAGCCGGTCACGGCGCGCTCTGCGGACCCGGCTCGCGGGTTTCGACCTTGAGCCTCTTCACCTCGGGCTGGGCCCAGGTCCCGGTGACCGTGTAATCGACGGCAAAGACCTGCCCGAGAGGATCCTTCAGCACGCGCTGCGCGATCAGGATCCAGAGCGCCGCGATGGGATTGAGCAGCGCCGCTCCCGTGGCCAGGCCGAGCCCCACCGGCGGCACCACTCGCGCGTCCAGCCTCTGGGTCTCGTGCACCAGGTCGACTTCGCCGGACATCTTCACCTCGGCCGATGGCCCGGTCATGTGGAAATTCCGGATGGTCAGCACGCCGCTCGATATGTCGGCGGAGCCTTCGACCCGATCGAAAGCGAGGCCGCGTCTGAAGAGTTCCCGAAAGTCGAGCGTCAGCAAGGACTGCATGCTGAGAACGCCGAGCAGCTTCGCCGCACCCGGATCGGCTTTGAAGAACTGGCCGTTCTTCGCGTCCAGCGCGAGCTTGCCCGAAAGCGTGGCCACGTCGATCGACTGCGGGCTTCCGGCCCAGCTTAGATTCCCTTCCAGATTCACCGTAGCGCCCCGTACGACCCGGGAGTAGCCCATGCGTTCGAGATACTTGCCCACGTCGCTCACTTCGACGCCGACGTCGACGTTGACCGAGGGCTGCAGCGCCCAGTTCTGCCAAGCGCCTTTCGCTTTGATCGTGCTCTCGGGCCCGGTCAGCACCAGTTTTTCGATGGTCCAGTCGAGCGCCTTGTTGACCGCGACGAGCTCGATCCTGCCGAGATCGGTGTTGTTGACGATCAGCTTGTCGGCGACGATGTCGAGCGCGGGCAGGTCGCGCAAGGGGGCTCCCTCGCCCCTGCCCGGCGTGGCTTCGGGCATGCTGAAGTGCTTCAGCCGCGCGACGATGCGCCCGAAGCCCTCCGGGCGCCAGGTGATCTCGCCTTCGAGCTCCTTCGCCGCGACGTTCGCGATCCACAGGGCGCCGCTCGTGCCCGCGCGCAGGGTGACGTCGTTCAGGCGCCGCCCGCCGAAATCGAGCGCAGCGATCTTGAGATCGAGGGACGGCGAGAACGAGGAGCCGGGCCCGTCCTTGCCCTCGAGCAGCGCGCGCCAGCGGTCGGCATCGACGTAGGGAAGGCTGCCCGTCACGAAAACGCCCTCCCTGTCGGGGAGCACCGCGGGTCCGTTCAAGCTGATCACGCCTCGCTCGACGACGTAGCGCGCGCCTTCGCGACGGCGCCGGATCTGCGCGTTGACGGAGGGGCCGAGCGAGACTTCGATCGTGTCCGCGCGCGGCAGCCCTGCGCCGATCACGCGCTCGATCCTGAGCGGCATCGGGTCGACGGCCGCCTTTCCGAGCGGCGGCGGCAGGTCGGCTGAAATGCCGGTGAGCTGCGACCGGACGAGCAGGGTCGAGGGCTGCCCCTTTGCTCCGGTAAGCGTGCCCTGCCAGGCGGCGGCGCCCGAGACCCGGCGCGCGAGCGCCTCTCCCCAGTAGCGCGGAATCTGCGCCGCGCTTGCCGTTCCATGCGCGTCGACGACGATCACGCCGTCGGCGCGGGTGGCCACCGAAATCGTCGCAGGACCGCCGAGGAACTGCGCGGCGAGCGTGCGGGCGCTGATCCCGGATTGGGTAAACTCGAACCGCCCGAGCACCTGGGAAAAAGGAGGGGCGTCGGGATCCAGGCGAATCTCGTTGCCGACGACCTGGTAATCGCCCTCCAGCTTGAACCCTTGCGGATTGCCGAGCGGAATGTCGAGCTGCAGCGCGAGGCGCCCGGCGCCGGTCGCGCGCATGCTCTCGGTGACGCCGTCGAGGGTCCTCGTCACCGGGCTTTGCGCGATAAAGCGCAGGAAATCGTCGGTCTGGTCCTCGGCCCGGACCTCGATCTCCAGGTGCGGGTCCTCGCGAAACAAATCCGGAATGCTCGCGCGCACGCTGCTTGCCTGGACGTTGAGGACGGCCGCCTTCCAGGCGGCGACCCGCATGCTCCTGCCTTCGAAGACGAGATCGCCCGAGATTCCCCTCGCCTGCGGCCACGCCCCGGCATAACGCAAATCGACGTCTGTCACTTTCGCGACGACCTGGAAAATCCCCCCCTCGAACGGAAACTTCCCGAGCTCGCCCTTCAAGCGCAGCCTGACATCGCTCGACTGCCCTGCCTGAATCGCGGCCTTGAGGTACTCGACGACCCGCCCGGGCAGCCGCGGAATGTAGCGGTACACGGTCCGGCCGTCCACGCGGCCGAAGCTCCCGGTGAGGTCGATGACGCCCGGGCTGCCTTGCCTGCCGGAGAAGCTGCCCGAGAGCGTCCCGGCGATATCCGGGTTCGCGAGCGACAGGTTGTTGAAACCGAGCCTGAACTCGCCCGGTGAGAGTTTCCAGCTGATCTGGGCGCTCAAGCGATCGAACCGCGCCGGGCTCTCGGCGAGGATTCCGGGCAGCTCGATTGCGACCTGCCTGGAGCCGAGCACGACGCTGCCGCCCCGCTCGCTCGCTTCGAGCCGTCCGGTGAGCCCTGCGAATCCCGGAATCCCTTCGTTGGCGCGCGCTGCAAGCCCGCTGAAGACTCCGCGCACGCTGTAGCGCTGAGGGTTCTCCGCCTCGCCGGTCCAGGCCATCTTCAATTCATCGAGGCTGCCGCGCGGCTCGGTCGCCGCGAGGCGCGCGCGCGCCTGCCGCGGAAAAGGCAGGTACTCGGTGAGCTTGGCAAGCGGCGCGAGCTCAAGCTCATTCACTTCCAGCTCGCCGCCGTTCTGCCCGTCGCCCGCCTGCCAGCGCACGCGAAAGTCCGCAGGCGGCAGAACGACGCCCGCGCCCGTTTCGACGCCCGCGCTCGTTTTCAGCGCGATCCTGCGGCCGGAGACCTCGAATGCGTTGTCCGTCGCGATCCGCTTCGCTCCGAGCCGTCCCTGCAGGTATTCGAGCTCGAGCAGCGGCAGGTCCTTCGCGACGCGAGTCACCACCTGCGACAGCGCAACGTCGGCGGTCGCCTCGGCGAGGCCGTCGGCGTCTATGCTCAGCCACAGCCGCACGCCGCCTATGCCGGAGCGGATCTCGAGCGGGTAATCGACCCACCGCCGCCACGCGACGAGGTCGGTGTACTCGAGCTCGGCGTACACCTGCCCGTTCCACGCGCCCAGGTCGCCGACGTCGCCCCCGTGCAGCTCGCCGCGCACATCGAGCGCGGAGGCGAGCTCTGCGGGCGGCTTCGCCTTGAGCGCGAAACGGTGTCCGAGCAGGCCGTTGCGCAGCACGAAATCGAGCGCCGGCAGCTCGAGCAGCGGCGCTCCGCGCCGCTCGTCGCTCCAGCTGACGCTCGCGTCGCGGATCGCGATCTCCCGCTGCGACAGCACCCATTGCGCGATTCCCGCGTCCTCCGGCCGCGCCGGACGCAGCTCGATGCCCGCCACGTAAAACCTGCCGGCTGCGTCGCGCCGGATCTCGAGCCGGGGCCGGTCGAACACGAGCGAATAGAACCGCGGCGATCCGATCAGCACCGAAATCCAGGCAACCGTCGCCTCGACACGGGGCAAGGTCAGAGCCGCGCGGCCGTCGTGATCGTAGATCGTCACGTCGGCGAGGAACAGATCCGGCCGCAGGCCCCGCCAGCCCGTCTCGATCGCGCCGATGGTGATGCGCTGGCCCAGCGCTTTCGACGCGTATTGCTCGATGTCGCTCCGGTACTCGCCGACTCTCGGGAGAACCGAGTAGCGCAGGACAAGCACGGCCGCGGCAAACAGCAAATAGACGACAAACAGCCCCCAGCCGATCAGGCGCGCAGCGCTGCGCCACCGGCTCTGCGGCGGGATGGCACGCGCGACGGTTTCCCCGATGGCCTGCTCGAGTTTCTGGAACGGCTGATTCAAGATCGGTGCGCTTGTCGGCGTGGCGGTTTCGGCACGGCTTACAATAAGGCCGCATCAGCAACTAGCAGCTAAACGCGGGAGCGTCGCTTTGCGACGACCCGCCCCCCGCAGCATTCTACCTGCAAGCCTTATGGCCGCGCGAAAAAACGCCGACAACTCCCTGAGCCCTCTCGGGTTTTCGCGCTTCGCCGAACGCCTTCTCGCCGCGCGGCCCCAATTGCAGGAAGAACTGGATCAGGCGGCGCATGGCCAGTGGACGCGCGCTTCGATGCAGGCCCTCCTGAAATCGCACGAAGCCGGGGACGAATCCGCCCTGCGCACGGGCTTGAGGCGGCTGCGCCAGCGCGTGATGCTGCGGGTGCTTGCGCGGGACCTCGGCGGACTCGCGGGGCTCGGCGAAGTCTGCGATACGATGAGCGCGCTCGCCGAGGTATCGCTTGCCGCGGCGCTCGAGGTCCTCGAGCCCGCGCTCGAAGCGGAACTGGGAGCGCCCGTGGCCGGCGGCCGGCGCCAGAAGCTGATCGTGGTCGGCATGGGCAAGCTCGGCGGCGGGGAGCTGAACGTCTCCTCCGACATCGACTTGGTCTTCGTCTATCCCGAGGAGGGCGAAACGCGGGGCCGCCGCTCGGTCGGCAACCACGAATTTTTCGACCGGCTGGGACGCAAGCTGATCGCGGCGCTCGACGAGGCGGCCGACGAAGGCCGCGTGTTCCGCGTCGACATGCGGCTGCGCCCATGGGGCGAGGACGGACCGCTTGCGACGAGCTTCGATGCGCTCGAGCGCTATTTCGTCGCGCAGGGGCGCGAATGGGAACGCTACGCCTGGATCAAGGCGCGCTCGCTCTCCGGCGATCAAGCCGACGCGCTCTCTGCGATCGTGCGGCCGTTCGTGTTCCGCAAATATCTCGACTACGGAGCGTTCGCCGCGGTGCGCGAGCTGCACGCGCAAATTCGCGCCGAGGTCGCGCGGCGCGAATTGTCCGACCACATCAAGCTGGGGCCCGGCGGGATCCGCGAGATCGAATTCATCGCCCAGGTCTTCCAGCTGATCCGCGGCGGGCGCGATGCGTCGCTGCAGCTTCGCCCCACGACCGGCGTGCTCGCGCTGCTCGCGCAGAAGGGCTTGCTGCCGCCGCAAACCGCGGCCGAGCTCACCGACGCCTACGTGTTCCTGAGGCGCCTGGAGCACCGGCTGCAGTACCTCGATGACGCCCAGACGCACAGGCTGCCCCCCGGCGACGAGGACCGGCAGCTGATCGCGCGGAGCATGGGTTTCGGGTCATGGCCGGCGCTCGACGCCGCGCTCGAATCCCACCGCGCCCGCGTGTCGCGCCATTTCGAGGACGTGTTCTCGACTGAAGGGACGCCGCGGCACGCGCTCGCGCCGCTGTGGAGGGAAGAAGACCGCGGCGCCGTGGAAGCGCGATTGGGCGGGCTCGGATTCCGCGACCCCGGGAATACCGCTGCACGCCTGCACGCGGTTCGCGCCGCAAGCCGCTACCGGAGCCTGCCGCAGGCGAGCCGCGAACGTTTCGATGCGCTCGCGCCGCGCGTGATCGAGCAGTCGTCGCAGTGCAGGAACCCGGACGCGACGCTCGCGCGCTGCATGGACCTGATCGAGACCGTCAGCCGGCGCGCCGCCTACCTTGCGCTGCTCGAGGAGCATCCCGAGGCCCTGGAACGGCTCACCGCCTTGATGAGCGCCTCGAGCTGGTCGGCCGAGTTCCTGAACCGGCACCCGATATTGCTCGACGAGCTGCTGGACGCGCGCGTTTTGCATGCGCCGCCCGACTGGGGCGAATTCGCCCGGGACTTGAGGCGGCGGCTCGCGCAGCTCGCGGGCGACACCGAGCGGCAGATGGACGCGCTGCGCGAGGCGCACCACGCGCAAGTTTTCCGGCTGCTCGCCCAGGACCTGGCCGGCGCGCTGACGGTCGAGCGGCTCGCCGATCACCTCTCCGATCTCGCCGACGTCGTGCTGCAGATCACGCTGGAGTTGTGCTGGGCCCAGTTGCGCGGCCGGCACCTCGACGAGCCGCGCTTCGCCGTCATCGGCTACGGCAAGCTCGGCGGAAAGGAATTGGGCTACGCCTCGGACCTCGACATCATCTTTCTCCACGACGATCCGCACGAGCACGCGCAGGAGAACTACGCGCGCCTTGCGCAGCGCCTGAACCACTGGCTCACGACCCGAACCGGCGCGGGTGTCCTGTTCGAGACCGACCTGCGGCTTCGGCCCGACGGGGCGAGCGGCCTGATGGTGAGCTCGATCGAGGCATTCCAGAGATACCAGCGGGAATCCGCATGGACGTGGGAGCACCAAGCCTTGACTCGCGCGCGCTTCTGCGCCGGCAACGCCACGGTGGGCGCGGCGTTTGAAGCCGAGCGACGTGCGATCCTGCAGATGAAGCGCGACGAGCCCAAGCTTCGCGAGGAAGTGCTCGCCATGCGGCAAAAGCTGCTCGAGGGCCACCCGAACAGGAGCGATTCTTTCGACCTGAAGCACGACCGCGGCGGCATGATCGACATCGAGTTCATGGTGCAGTATGTCGTGCTCGCGCGCGCGCACCGGCACGCCGAGCTCACGCGCAACGACGGTAACATCGCGCTCTTGAAGCTGGCGGCGAAACTGACGCTCATTCCGGCCGACGCCGCGGAGGAGGTCGGCTCGGCCTACCGCCAATTCAGGCGGCTGCAGCACGGCCTGAGGCTGAACGGCGCGAAATACGCCCGCGTGCCGCCTGCCGAGGTGAAGGACGAGATCGCGGCGACGCTCGCGCTGTGGCGGAAAGTGTTCGGGGGCGACTGAAAGCGGTCAGCCACCCTCCGCGGCACTGGTTCGGGCGCGGCGCTCCGGCGACGCTTGCGCCACGTCGCGGTACAGGCCGCTGCGGAACGCATGCGATGCGGTCTGGTAGAAGGCGATCGCCTCGCGCGCGAGGTCCGGGTCCTGCATCGGCTCGCGGCGGGCCATGTCCGCTGACATGCGATATACCTCGACTTT
>DASPXL010000281.1:0-3775 GCA_035637375.1 Burkholderiales bacterium | reverse complement strand
AGAACGTTCTCGAGGATCGGCCCCTCCCGTACGACGCGCGGCGGGATGGAGCGGTGGCTCTTCATGCGGTCGCGATAGGCACGCACCACGTCGAGCGGATGCGCCGGGACCGGAAAGCCTAGGGTGATCGCGAGGCGCCGCATCGAGTTGGTCGATCCGGACAGGACCCGAAATCCGCGCGGATACCCCGGGACATCCTGGAACAGCACCGCCGGCGAATTGGGCCGCTCGTTCACGGCTTCTGCGAGCGTGCCCATTTCCAGGTTCCAATTCGCTCCTGGGATGGTCAGCAGCTCGCCGGCGCGCTCGATGCGGGAGAGAAATTCCCTCAGGTCGGCGTGCGGCCGCTCGTAATCGTTCCAGATCTTGACGGGAGCGGGATCGTTCATGGGAATCCCCCGATCAATCGGCGCGGATCTTCGCATCCATGTAGCCTCCTGGCGATTATTGTAAGGCGCTCAAGGCGATCCCGGCAGGTGTTCCCGGTTCAGGAGAAACACGCAGTCGTAACCAGCGCTTGTCTCCGGCCAGATGAACGGGAGCCGCGGGAACGCCCGCTCGAGGCCGCGGCGATTATGGCCGATCTCCACCAGGAGCAGCCCCCGGGGCCGGAGAAATCCCGCCGCACCCCGCAGGATCCGGCGCACGAACCGCAGGCCGTCGCGCCCTCCGGCGAGCGCGAGCCGGGGCTCGTGTCGATATTCGGGCGGCAGGCTGCGCATCGCAGCGGCGCCGACGTAGGGCGGATTGGCGACGATCAGGTCGTAGCGCCCCGGTTTCGCGCCGGAGAACAAGTCGGCGCGCGCCAAACGCACGCGCTTGCCGAGGCGGTAGGCCCGGACGTTCCGCCGCGCGACCGCGAGCGCCGTGCGCGAGACATCGGTCGCGTCCACGGTAGCATCCGGGAATGCCAGCGCAAGCAGAATTGCCAGACAGCCCGAGCCGGTGCACAGGTCGAGCGCGCGGCGAACTTCCGTCGGCCGGCGGATCCAGGGATCGAGCGCGTCGCGCAGCAGCTCGGCGATGAAGGAACGCGGCACGATGACGCGCTCGTCCACGTAGAACCGGTGTTCTCCCAGCCAGGCCTCCTTGACGAGGTAGGCGAGCGGGCGGCGCGTGCGCACGCGCTCCTCGATCAGCCGCGAGGCTTTGCGTCGTTCCTTTGCCGTCAGCTCGTACGCAAGCGATCGTGAGAGCGCGTCGTTGGGCACGCGCAGCACGTGCGCGAGCAGCCACGCCGCTTCATCCCGGGCGCTGTGCGTCCCGTGGCCGAACCAGAGGCGCGCCGCGCGGAGACGCCGCTCGGCGTAGCTCAGCCAGTCGCGCAGCGCCGCCGGCGGCGGCGCATCGATTCGGGCGAAGGTGCGGGTCAGGGCGCGAGGAGCCGCGCGAGCACGCGTAGATAGATCTCGCGCAGCGGCTCGATCGCGGCGAGCTCGACATGCTCGTTCAGCTTGTGGATTGAGGCCGTCACCGGCCCGAACTCAACCACTTCGGGACAGAGCTCGGCGACGAAACGGCCGTCGGAGGTGCCGCCCGTGGTGCTGATGTCGGGCGTGGCGCCGGTGACTTCCCGGATCGCGGCGCTCAAGGTCTCGACCAGCTTGCCGCGCGGCGTGAGGTAAGGCACCCCGGAGAGCGACCATTCGAGCTCGTAATCGAGCCCGTGGCGCTCGAGCACCGAGCAGACGCGCTGCTTGAGCCCCTCGGGCGAGCTCGCCGTGGAAAAGCGGAAATTGAACATCACCGCCACCTCGCCCGGGATGATGTTGGTCGCCCCGGTGCCGCCGTGGATATTCGAGATCTGCCAGGTGGTCGGCGGAAAGTATTCGTTGCCCCGGTCCCACTCGGCCCCGGCGAGCTCGGCGAGCGCGGGGGCGGCGAGATGAACGGGGTTTTTCGCCAGATGCGGATACGCGATATGCCCCTGCTCGCCCCTAACGCGCAAGGTGCCCGAAAGCGAGCCCCTGCGGCCGTTCTTGATCGTGTCGCCCAGCTTCGAGACGCAGGTCGGCTCGCCGACCAGGCAGTAATCGATGCGCTCGCCGCGACCCTTCAGCAGCTCGACCACCTTCGCCGTGCCGTTCACGGCCGGTCCTTCCTCGTCGGAAGTGATCAGGAGGGCGATCGATCCTTTATGGGAAGGGTGCTTCGCGACGAAGTGCTCCGCGGCCACGACGAAGGCGGCGATCGAAGTCTTCATGTCGGCGGCGCCCCGCCCGAAGAGCTTGCCTTCGCGCTCGGTCGGCGCAAAAGGATCGGCGTGCCATTGGTCGAGCGGGCCGGGGGGCACCACGTCGGTGTGGCCGACGAAGCACAGCAAGGGGCGGGCGTCGCCTCGCCGGGCCCAGAGGTTGGCGACCTCGCCGCTGCGGACCGGCTCGATCGCGAATCCGAGCCGCGCAAGACGCGCGGCGAGCAGTTCCTGGCAGCCGCCGTCCTCGGGCGTGATCGAGCGGCGGGCGATCAGCTCGCGCGCAAGCTTGAGCGTCGCGGCCGTCTCAGCGGCCGGCATGGGGAGCTTCGGCGAAACCGTCCCGGCGGAGCGGAACGCGGTGGATCCTGATTCCCTGCATCAATGCTTGAGCGCGCTAGGTCTCGGTCATGTCGAGCTTGAACTCGCTGAACGGAGCGCTGGTGGTGAGCGCCGCGGGCTTTGCCTCGGACTTTCTTTCCTTGCCTGACGCAATATCGGCGCCGGCCTGGGTGTTGTTGATAAGCCACAGCAGGTTATTGGGGGAGTCGGCGTTGGCAAGCGCCTCGTCCTGGCTGAGGACGCCTTCGCGGATCATCTTGAACAGCGATTGCTCGAAGGTCTGCGATCCGGGGGTGAGCGCCTTTTCCATCGCCTCCTTCATTTCGCTGATCTCGCCTTTTTCGATCAGATCGGCCATGTGGCGGCTGTTCAGCATGATCTCCGCCGCCGCGGAACGCGTGCCCTTGACGTTCTTGACCAGGCGCTGCGATATCACGCACCTGAGCGTCGCCGAAAGATCCTGCAGCAGCGCCGCCCGGCTCTCCAGCGGATAAAAGCTGATGATCCGGTTCATCGCGTGGTAGCTGTTGTTGGCGTGCAGCGTGGCGAGGCACAGGTGCCCGGACTGGGCGTACTGGATCGCCGAAGTCATGGTGTCCTTGTCGCGGACCTCGCCGATCATGATGCAGTCCGGCGCCTGGCGCAGCGCGTTCTTCAGGCCCACCTTCATGTCCAGGGTATCGGTTCCGACCTCGCGCTGGTTCACGATCGACTTCTTGTTTTGGAAAATGAATTCCACCGGGTCCTCGAGCGTGAGAATATGTCCGGTTCGCTGCTCGTTGCGGAAGTCGAGCATGGCCGCAAGCGTCGTCGACTTCCCCGCTCCGGTCGCGCCCACCATCAGGATGAGGCCGCGCTTTTCCAGGACGAGGTCCTTGAGCACGGGGGGCAAGCCGAGCGTGTCGAGCGGCGGGATGGTGCCGGGAATGTAGCGCACCACGACCGCGGGCGATCCCTTCTGCCTGAAAGCGCTGATGCGGAAGCTGCCGACGCCCTGCAGAGTGTAGGCCGTGTTCAGCTCGAGCGAGTCCTCGTACTCTTTCCTCCGCCTGTCGTCGATAACCTCGTAGAGCAGGCCGCGCACGGTGTTCGCATCCATCGGTTGCTGGTTGACGGGCAGGGAAACGCCGCTGATTTTGATATTGATGGGCGAGCCGACCGACAGGAAGATATCGGAGGCCTTCTTGTCGGCCATCAGCTGGAACAGACGCTTCATCGCGGACATGGGCATCCCCTCAA
>DASPXL010000280.1:0-2089 GCA_035637375.1 Burkholderiales bacterium | reverse complement strand
CCGCAGAGCGTCAAGCTCAAATCCGGCGAGACGGTGGTGTTCGCGTACATCGTCTACAAGTCGCGCGCGCATCGCGACCGCGTCATGGCCAAGGTCATGAAGGACAAGCGACTGGCGAAGATGATGGACCCGAAGAACATGCCTTTCGACGGCAAGCGCATGTTCTGGGGCGGATTCAAGGTGATGGTCGATCTGTGATCAGGAGGCGCTAGGCACACACACTCGATTCGCTCGCAGTGACCGCATCCGCCACGCACAGCGCGATCGAAGCGGTCTGGAGGATCGAGTCGGCCAAAGTGATCGCCGGCCTCGCGCGGATGGTGCGCGACGTCGGCCTCGCCGAGGAGCTCGCGCAGGACGCCCTCCTCGCCGCGCTCGAGACCTGGCCCGGGACGGGCGTTCCGGACAACCCGGGCGCCTGGCTCATGGCCGCCGCCAAGAACCGCGCGCTCGATCACTTCCGCCGCGGGAAGCTCCTCGAGCGCAAGCACGAAGAGCTGGCCGGCGAGATGGAGCTCGAGCAGGAGATCGCGGCGGCGGACCACGAAGCTGCCCTGGCCGATCGCATGGACGACGACATCGGCGACGACCTCCTGCGCCTCGTGTTCGTCGCCTGCCATCCGGTGCTCTCGACCGAGGCGCGCGCCGCGCTCACGCTGCGCCTGCTCTGCGGCCTCGCGACCGACGAGATCGCGCGCGCCTTCCTCGTCCCCGAGCCGACCATCGCCCAGCGGATCGTCCGCGCGAAGCGCACGCTCGCCGAGACGCGCGTCCCGTTCGAGGTCCCGCGCAAGGAAGAGCTCGCCGCGCGCCTCGCGTCGGTGCTCGAAGTGATCTACCTTGTCTTCAACGAAGGCTACTCGGCGACCGCGGGCGAGGACTGGATGCGGCCCGCCCTCTGCGAGGAGGCGCTGCGCCTCGGACGCATCGTGGCCGAGCTCGTTCCGAAGGAACCGGAAGTTCACGGTTTGGTCGCGCTCATGGAGATACAGGCGTCGCGCGCGCTCGCGCGGGTCGGCCCGTCGGGAGAGCCGATTCTGCTCCTCGATCAGGACCGCGCGCGCTGGGATCATCTGCTCGTGCGCCGCGGTCTCGCGGCGCTCGAGCGCGCCGAGCGGCTCGGCGGCCGGCTCGGTTCCTATGCCCTCCAGGCCGCTATCGCCGCCTGTCACGCGCGAGCCCGCACCGCGACAGAGACCGACTGGACGCGCATCGCGGCGCTCTACGATGCGCTCGCCCAGATCGCGCCCTCCCCCGTCGTCGAGCTGAACCGCGCGGTCGCGGTCTCGATGGCGTTCGGCCCGGCGGAAGGGCTGGCGCTCGTCGATGCGCTCGCCTCCGAGCCGGCTCTCAAGAGCTACCACCTCCTTCCCAGCGTGCGCGGCGACCTCCTCGTCAAGCTCGGCCGCTTCGACGAGGCGCGCGCGGAGTTCGAGCGCGCGGCCTCGCTCACGCGCAACGCGCGCGAGCGCAAGCTCCTCCTCGATCGCGCTAGCGCGTCGCATAAATTCCGCGTCGTAAAGTAAGATAGAGCTTCGTCCGGAACGAAACTTTAAAGAAAGTCCCATCCGCCTCGGATATGAGGGAAGAGGTAGCACCGATCTCGAAGGGAGAGACCTATGAACGCAGTCGCTCAACCGCCCGTCGGGCGCCCGAAGCTCGTATGGATCGTGTTCTTGTTCTATATCTTCTCCGTCGCCTACACCGCCCTATCGTTCTTTCTCGTTTTTTCGGGCTCGATCTCCGTTACGCCGGAGCAGGCCGCCTATTTCCGGAGTCTCTCGGTCTTCGACTGGTCGATGACCGGTCTGACCGCAGCCCTGAATCTTGCGGGCGCCATTTCGATATTTCTGCTTCGAAAGAGCGCGTTCCCTCTTTTCGCATGCTCTCTGGGGCTTTCGGTCGTGCAGACTCTGGTGCATGCATACGCCACCAATTTCATTGCGGCGCTGGGCGGCCCGGGCGCTCTCGGCGTCTTGATCGCTTTCGCCATATCGATCGCCGTATGCATATACGCGTGGAGACTCAAGACGCGGGGCATATTGGTATGAGAGGATTGCACTCTGTCGTCGCTCGCAACCGGGCGGCG
>DASPXL010000279.1:0-1655 GCA_035637375.1 Burkholderiales bacterium | reverse complement strand
CACCTTGCCGGTCGAAGGATCGAGCTCTCCGATCGTGCCGTTGCCGTTGCCGGTGTACCAGACCCTGCCTTCCTTGTCGACGAGCAGGCCATGCGGATGCGCACCCGCGGGAAGATTCCATTCGTTGAATATGTGCGTCTTCGTGTCGAAGCGCGCGATCCGGTCGCCCTGCATCACGGTGATGTAGATGTTGCCGTCGGGACCGGGCGCGGGGTCGCGGGCGAATTTCGGCGTGGGCACCGGCCACTCCGAGATTTTTCCGGAGAGCTGCTTCGTCCCCGGCGCGATGCCGTAGTTCGAGCCGCCGGCGAGGGCACTGCAGGCAACGAGGAGCAGCGAAAACGCTAAGGATGCGCAGCGTCGCAACGAAATCTCCGCCCGAGAACAGCCGGTGAAATCTGGCGCGCCCGGCGCGAATCGAACGCGCGACCTATGGCTTCGGAGGCCATCACTCTATCCCCTGAGCTACGGGCGCGGGGGAGGAAATTATACACTGGGCGATGCAGCGGCCGGCGCACTCTGCGCGGAAGACAGCAGATAGTCTTCGATAAGGCGCATCGCCTCGTCGACCGAAGCGGCAAGGCGCAGCGTGCGTTCGACGCTCGGCCGCAGCACGCCGTAGGCGCTGAAGCGCTCGATCAGGGTGACGAACGGCTGCCAGAAGCCGTCGCTCGCGCACAGGATCACCGGTTTGTCCTGCAGGCGCAGATCGTTGAGCGTGAGCATTTCGATCAGCTCGTTGAGCGTGCCTATCCCTCCGGGAAGCGCGACGAAGAGATCGGCGGCCTCGGTCATGCGCTGCTTGCGCTCGGCGAGGGAGTCGACGATCAGCAGCGTGCCGATGTTGTCCGCGGCGCGCTCGGGCCGGATGAGATGGCGCGGCATGATGCCGAGCACATCTCCGCCCGCGGCCGCCGCCGCGCGCGCGGCGATCCCCATAAGCCCCCGGCCGCTGCCGCCGTACACCAGGCGCAGGCCGCGCGCCGCGCACGCGGCGCCGAAATCCGCGGCCAGCTCGCGCGCGGCCTCCGGCAGGTCCTCGACCGCCGAGCAGAACAGGCACACCGAGCGCCGGGTCATGACCGGCCCTTGATTACGGCGTCCAGGCCGATGTCCACGGCCGGCGCCGATTGCGTGATCCGGCCGACGGAAATGAAATCCACGCCGGTCTCGGCGATCGCCCGGATGGTCTCGAGCCGCACCCCGCCCGAGGCCTCGAGCGGAACCCGGCCGCCCGAGAGCGCGACCGCCTTGCGCAGCTCGTCCACGCTCATGTTGTCGAGCAGGATCATGTCGGCCCCCGCCTCGAGCGCCTCCTTCACCTGCTCGAGCGTATCGCACTCGACTTCGATCTTGGTCAGGACCGGAACGCCGGCGCGGGCGCGCTTCACAGCGGCTGCGATCGATCCACACACGCTGATATGGTTGTCCTTGATGAGCACGCCGTCATCGAGGCGCAGGCGGTGATTGCGCGCCCCGCCCAGTTGCGCGGCGTGCTTCTCCAGCGCGCGCAGGCCCGGAGTCGTCTTGCGCGTGTCGATCAGCACCGCGCGCGTGCCCGCGATGCGCTCGGCGTACTGCGCGGTGAGCGTGGCGACGCCTGAGAGGTGCTGGAGAAAATTCAGGGCGGTGCGCTCGACCGCGAGCAGGCCGCG
>DASPXL010000278.1:0-1502 GCA_035637375.1 Burkholderiales bacterium | reverse complement strand
GCGGCCGGCCGGCTGCTCATCGTGGTCTGCTTTCTCGCCACCGGCCTTTGCAACCTGACAAGAGCGCGCATCAAGGACCACATCGAGCGCATGGCGGCGTTCCATACGCCGTTCCCGGCGGCCGCGTTCTGGGTCGGCATCGCGCTGCAGTTCACCGGCTGCGCGTTGCTGCTTGCCGACTGGCACGCCGTGATCGGTGTTTATTGCCTGATCCTTTTCACTGCAGCGGCGACGGCGATCTTCCACCGCTTCTGGAGCATGCAGGACCCGGCAAGGCGCAACGTGAGCCGGATCATCCTGCTCGGCAACACAGGCATCCTGGGCGGGCTGCTGCTGCTCCTGGAAAGCGTGCGCTGACGGCCGCCCAATGAGCGACGCAGGAATGACCCCCGGCACGGAGCTTGCCGGAAAAGTCGCGCTCGTCACCGGCGGCGCGAGAAACATCGGCCGCGCGATCTGCCGTTCGCTCGCCTCGGGCGGGGCGATGGTGATGATCAACGCCAACACCTCGCAAACCGAAGCCAAACACACCGTGGCGATGATCAAATCAAACGGGGGCAAGGCCGCCTTCTACTTCGCCGACGTGACCGATCCCGCGGCAGTCGCGAAGATGGTGGATGCGACGGTCAGGCAGTTCGGACGGCTCGACATTCTCGTCAACAATGCCGCGGTGAGGAGCGAGACGCCCTTCGAGGACATCAAGCTCGAGGAATGGCGGCGCGTGATCTCGACGGTGCTCGACGGCGCGTTTCTGTGCACCCAATCCAGCCTTCCCCACCTGATTCGCACGCGCAGCGGGACCGTCGTCAATCTCGGGGGGCTCACGGCGCACAAGGGCGCGACCGGCCGCGCCCACGTGATCGCCGCGAAGGCCGGCATCGCCGGCATGACGCGGGCGCTCGCCCTCGACCTCGCGCCGCACCGCATCACGGTCAACTGCGTGGTGCCCGGGACGATCGAGACCGTGCGCGGCCTGCCCGGCGCCCCGCCTCGCCCGCGCGATCGCCGCGGCCTGCCGCCGATCGGCCGCCGCGGCGAGCCCGAGGAGGTCGCGGCGGTGGTGCGCATGCTGTGCGGCCCGGACGCACGCTATATCACCGGCCAAACGATCCACGTGAACGGCGGCGGATTCATGCCTTGAGCGGGAGGCGTGTCCCGCTGCCGCCGGCTCGCGCGCGCGTGGCCATGGCACGGACGGTGCCTCTGTATTACACTATCGGCCGACGTATGACAAAGCCCAGCACGATGCTTTCCGTCCGGCTCGACCCGGCGCTCGCCGCGGCGCTCGAGCGCCATTGCGCGCAGACCGGCGCCACGCGCAGCCGCGTGGTGCAGCAGAGCATGGCGCAGTACCTCGTCGCGCAGTCCGGCCCGACGCTCGGCGAACTCGCCGAGGCGCTGCTGCCGCCTCTCGCGAAACGCCGCGCCCGCGCGGCACGCCCGTCACGCCAGCAGCGCTTCCGGGACTACGTGCGTGACAAGCGTCATCGTTGATTCGGGCT
>DASPXL010000277.1:0-3365 GCA_035637375.1 Burkholderiales bacterium | reverse complement strand
TGCGCGTGCTCGAAGCCGCCGGCCGCAAGTTCGGCATCGAGTTCAAGTGGGAGGAATTCCCCTGGAGCTGCGAATACCGCCTGAAGCACGGCCGCATGATGCCCGAGGACGGATTGCAGGCGATCGGCAAGCACGACGCGGTTTTCTTCGGCGCCTGCGGCTTTCCCGGCGTGCCCGATCACGTATCGCTGTGGGAGCTGCTCATCCCGATGCGCCGCGGCTTCGACCTCTACGTGAACCTGCGCCCGGTGCGGCTGATGCCGGGGATCCAGTCGCCGCTCGCCGGCCGCAAGCAAGGCGATATCGATTTCTGGGTGGTGCGCGAGAACACCGAGGGCGAGTACTCGTCGATCGGCGGACGCATCTTCGAGGGCACCGAGCGCGAAACGGTCGTGCAGCAGGCGACTTTCACCCGCGCGGGCACCGACCGGATCCTGAAATACGCCTTCGAGCTCGCGAGGAGCCGCCCCAAGAAACACCTCACCTCGGCGACCAAGTCGAACGGCATCTCGATCACCATGCCCTACTGGGACGAGCGCGTCCGCGCCATGGCTTCGCAATACCCGGAGGTCAAGACCGACCAGTACCACATCGACATCCTCACCGCGCACTTCGTGCAGCATCCCGACTGGTTCGACGTGGTGGTGGGATCGAATCTCTTCGGCGACATCCTTTCCGACCTCGGCCCCGCCTGCACCGGCACGATCGGGATCGCGCCTTCGGGCAACATCAACCCGGAGCGCAAGTTCCCGTCGGTGTTCGAGCCGGTGCACGGCTCGGCGCCGGACATCGCCGGCAGGAACATCGCCAACCCGATCGGCCAGATCTGGTCGGGCGCGATGATGCTCGAGCACCTCGGGCACAAGGACGCGGCCGGCGCCATCGTGCGCGCGATCGAGCGCGTCCTTGTCGAGGGCCCGCGCACGCGCGACATCGGGGGCAAGGCGTCGACCGCCGACGTAGGCAAGGCGATCGCCGGCGCGTTGTGAATTAAATCAGGGCCGGTTCTGGCCGGAGCGGTCGCGGTAGATATCGCGGCCGTGATCGTTGACATCGCGCCGCAGCTGCCGCCGTTGCTCCCGGGTCATGCGCGCATCGCGGCTCGCATCGCGCTTTTGCCCACCGGCGTCGCGCGCGGGCATCTGCGGCGGCGCGCTCGGGCGACTTGGCCCGCCCTGTCCCAGACGCTTGCCGCCGTGCTGAGACATCGCGGGGAGCGAGGTCAGCAGAATCAGGACGATGCCGCTCAGAACGATCCAGCCTTTCACGATATGCTCCGCTTTGCGCGCATTCTACTTCGCCGGTTGCCGACGAACGCAGGGCCCGGAGCAACGGAATTGTCCGGGCGACCTCGCTCGACGTGCCCAGCAGGTTAAGCCGGGTTTGTAAATCATTTGCGACGCCCGGATCGCCGATTGTAACAACTTGTTTCCCGGTCCTGCCGGGCAACGCGCTGTTACGGTCGCGCTGCAACCGCGTTATCCATCAGGTTAGGATACCGCCCATGGCCGATCCCAAGACGAAGATCCTGGTCGTCGACGACGACCTGCGGCTGCGCGATCTGCTGCAGCGCTACCTGACCGAGCAGGGGTTCGCCGTGCACACGGTGTCGGACGCGGCGGGCATGGACAAAGCGCTCGCGCGCGAGCGCGTCGATCTCCTTGTGCTCGACCTGATGCTGCCCGGCGAGGACGGCCTGTCGATCTGCCGGCGGCTGCGCGGCGGGAAAAACACGGTCCCGATCATCATGCTGACCGCGAAAGGCGAGGACGTGGACCGAATCGTGGGACTCGAGATGGGCGCCGACGACTACCTGCCCAAGCCTTTCAACCCCAGGGAGCTCGTCGCCCGCATCCACGCGGTGCTGCGGCGCAGGGCGGCGCCGCTTCCGCCCGGCGCGCCCGCGGTCGAGCCGGAGAAGGTCAGCTTCGGCAACATGACCGTCGACCTCGCCACGAGGACGCTCGAGCGCGACAGCCGGTCGATCTCGCTCACCACCGGCGAGTTCGCCCTGCTGAAGGTGCTGGTGACTCACCCGAGAACGCCCCTGTCGCGCGACAAGCTGATGGAGCTCGCGCGCGGCCGTGAATACGAGGTGTTCGACCGCTCGATCGACGTGCAGGTCTCGCGCCTGCGGAAGCTCGTCGAGAAGGATCCCGCGCATCCCGCTTACATCCAGACCGTCTGGGGGTTCGGTTACGTGTTCGTGCCCGACGGCCAGCCGCAATGACTTTGACATTGTGGCCGCGCTCGCTGCTGTGGCGGACCTTCATCCTGCTCGCCGCGCTGGTGGTCGCGACCACGGTCGCATCGTTCGAGATCTTCCGCAACTACGAAGTCGAGCCGCGCGCGCGGCAGATCTCGCAGAACCTCGTCAGCATCGTCAACATCACCCGCACCGCGCTCGTCAACTCCCAGCCCGAGCTGCGCCGCGAGCTGCTCTCCGAGCTCGCCGAGCGCGAGGGCATCCAGGTGTACACCGTCGAGCCCGGCGAGCGCCTCGCGCCGCCGGCCGACAGGCCGGTGCTGAACCTGGCGCTTGAGCTGGCGCGGCAGCAGCTCGGCAAGGGCACGCGTTTCGCCGGGGAGCGCGAGGGCAAGCCCGGGTTGTGGTTGAGCTTCCACATCGACGACGACGAATACTGGCTCCGCATTCCCCGCGAGCGCATCGAGCGGCAGATCGCGCTGCGCTGGCTCGGCTGGGGCGCGCTCGCCCTGGCGCTTTCGCTGCTCGCCGCGTACTTTCTCGTTTCGCGCGTCAACCGCCCCTTGAGAGCGCTCGCGTCGGCGGCGAGCGCGATCGGCAACGGAAAGATGCCCGATCCGATCCCGGAGGGCGGGCCCGAGGAGATCCGCACCCTGTCGCACGCCTTCAACCAGATGTCCCGGGACCTCGTGCGGCTGGACGCCGACCGCGCGCTGATCCTCGCCGGCGTCTCGCACGACCTGCGCACGCCGCTCTCGCGGCTGCGGCTGGGGCTGGAAATGAGCGGCGCGGACGCGCAGCTCAAGGACGGGATGACCGCCGACATCGAGGAGATGGACCGCATCGTCAACCAGTTCCTCGACTTCGCCCGGACCGACGGAGGCGAGGCCCTGCAGCACGCCGACCTCGCCGCCATCGCGGCGGAAGTAGCCGAGCACTACCGCCGCCACGGCAGGAGGGTTGCGACGGAATTGCCGCGCGCAACCGAGCTGCCGGTGCAGGCCATGGCGATGCGGCGTGTGCTGCTGAACCTCGTAGACAACGCGCTGCGCTACGGCGAGCAGGAAGTGAGCGTCGCGGTGCGCGCCGAAAACGGCGCGGCGGTGCTCGATGTGGCCGACCGCGGTCCCGGCATCCCGGCCGCGGAGGTGGAGCGCTT
>DASPXL010000276.1:0-2222 GCA_035637375.1 Burkholderiales bacterium | reverse complement strand
CCCTCGACGAGGTGCATCGAGGCGCGGCGCTTGGTTCCCGCCTCCGTAAAGATGAGCGTGCCGCTCGGAAACTCGAAGGCGGCGAGTGTGATCCGGCCGGGAAGCTTCGCGTCTTTCCCAACCCAGCGCAGCCGCCCCGCGATCATGAGATGCAGCACGAGGAACAGCTCGCTTTCGAGCTCGATCACGATGCGCTTGCCGAGCCTGCGCAGGCCGGTGACCTTCGTGCCCTCGGCGGCGGCGATCGGCGGCGTCACGCTGCGCAGCACGAAGGGATTGAGGAGCCGCACGTACTCGAGCGTCTGACCGACGAGACGCGTTTCGAGGTGGTCGATGTAGACGGTGATGTCGGGAAGCTCGGGCACGGAGCGAGCGAACCCTGAAGGAGAGCGAAAGGCGCAATTCTAGCGGGCCCGACCCAGGACTGGCGCCGTGCCCTGCGCGGCTCGCGATCCTCGGTCGGGAAAGTCGACCCCGGGGCTCCTCCCGCCTGACCGCATCCCGGGGTCTCGGTCGGCACCTGCAACATTAACGGCTGCGGCGCGCGCCCGCTATCGGGGAAATTCCTCGGTGCGCCTCAGGATTTTCGGAAGGGGAGCGACCGGGCTTCGGCGATCGGCCCGAGCGGCTTTACATAACTTTACCTGCCCGACAAACCCCGCTTACCGGCCGGCGCGAGACTGCTTCCCACGGGGAAGGCTCCCCGCAACCGAGGAAAGGAATCATCATGAGCGTTACGAAGCAAACCCCGAATCTCGAACAGGGACCCCGCCGTCGTTTTTTCAAGCGCGCGGCGATCGCCACGCTGATAGGCGGCATCGCCGCCGGAATCGGCTTCAAGGCCTTCGGCCAGGGCGGCGGTTCTTGCGGCTGGCACCGCGGCGGCTTCATGGCCGGTCCGCTCGATCCCGCTCAGGTGGACGAGCACCTCGATCGCATGCTCAAGCACCTTTACGTCGAGATCGATGCCACCGACGAGCAGAAAGAGAGGATCGCGCCGATCGTGAAGCAGGCGGTGAAAGACCTGCTGCCGCTGCGCGAGAAAATGCAGGCGGCGCGCAAGCAGGCGGTCGAGCTGCTCACCCGGGACGCCGTCGACCGCGCCGCGATCGAAACCCTGCGCGCCGAGCACCTCCGGCTCGCCGAGCAGGCGTCGCGGCGCATCGCGCAAGCCCTTGGCGACGCCGCCGAAGTGCTCACCCCTGCGCAGCGCAAGGAGCTCGCCGCGCGCATGGAAAAGCATCGCGGCTGGCGCCACGGCTGAGCTTCCCGCGTACGCGGCTGGGTGAACCGCGCTTCATCGTGCGCGGGGAGCGGCAGCTTGCGGCGCAATTCGGCGACGCATACAGTGCATACCGTGCGGGAACCCGACGGTGGCTTTAGGGAGGCATGGCCGAGCGCATTCTCCTGATCGAAGACGACGCCCGCCTCGCCGAGATGGTGTCCGAGTACCTAGGCGAGGCGGGTTTTCGAGTTTCGGTCGCTAGGCAAGGCCGTTCGGGCCTGGACCGGCTCGCGCGCGAACCCTTCGACGCGCTGGTGCTCGACCTGATGCTCCCCGACATGGACGGCCTCGAGGTGTGCCGCGAGCTGCGTGCGAAGTCGGACGTTCCGTTGCTGATGCTCACCGCGCGCGGCGATGCCGCCGACCGCATCGTCGGCCTCGAGATCGGCGCCGACGACTACCTGCCCAAGCCGTTCCAGCCGCGCGAGCTGCTCGCTCGCCTGCGCGCGATCCTGCGCCGGGGCAAGGGCGCGGCCGCTGCGATGCCGCTGCGCTTCGGGCGCCTCGAGATCGACCGCGACGCGCGCTCCGTGCGCCTGGACGGCGAGGCGCGTTCGCTCACCGGCTACCAATTCGCGCTGCTCGCGGCGCTCGCCGAGAACGCCGGCCGCGTGCTGTCCAGGGAAACTCTGATGGACCTCGTCAAGGGCGAGCCGCTGGAAGCCTTCGACCGCTCGATCGACGTGCACGTGTCGCGCATCCGCGCGGCGATCGAGGACGACCCGAAGAAGCCGCGCCGCATCATCACGGTGCGGGGCGCCGGCTACGTCTTCGCCAAGGCGCAGGACTGATCGAGGGCGGGGATGCGCAAGCTCTACATCCGCATCTATTTCGCCGTGCTCGCGAGTCTCGCCGTGTTCGCGCTCGCCGCGGGCTTGCTCTGGCGGGCGTTCGGCGAGGACGGCCCATGGAGCCAGGCCTACGAAGTGGCGGCGAC
>DASPXL010000275.1:0-3447 GCA_035637375.1 Burkholderiales bacterium | reverse complement strand
GCGATCGCCCACCGCGCGGTGCTGCTGGCCTTCCGCCTCGCACCGGGCGCGCTGCGCTTCGCGCACGGCGCCGTGCACGAGCTTCCCGGCGCTGCATTCGGAGCGCGGCTTTTCGATAGCTACCACTGCAGCCGCTATAATATGCAGACGAGGCGGCTCACCACGCCGATGTTCGAAGCGGTGCTCCGCGATATAGCCACTTTTCTCCGCGGCGCCCGATGAATCCACGAAGCACAGCCCTCCGGCCGGAAGAGCCCCGGAGCGCGCCACGAGCGGCAGCCTTCGACGCCCGCGCGTTCCTCGCCACGCTTCCCGGGATGCCGGGCGTATACCGCATGATCGGCCGCAACGGCGAGGCGCTTTACGTCGGCAAAGCCGGCGACCTGAAAAAGCGCGTCTCGTCCTATTTCCAGAAGGCCCAGCACGGGCCGCGCATCGCAATGATGCTGACGCAAGTCGCCGACGTCGAGATCACGGTCACCCGCTCCGAGGCCGAAGCCCTGATCCTCGAGAACAATCTCATCAAATCGCTCGCGCCGCGCTACAACATCCTGTTCCGCGACGACAAGTCCTATCCCTACCTGATGGTGAGCGGCGGGGAATTTCCGCGCCTTGGCTTTCACCGCGGCGCGATGGACAAGGCCCACCGGTACTTCGGACCGTTTCCCCACGCGGGCGCGGTGCGCGAGAGCATCCAGCTGCTGCAAAGAGTGTTCCGGCTGCGCACCTGCGAGGACTCGGTGTTCCAGAACCGCTCGCGGCCCTGCCTGCTGCACCAGATCCGCCGCTGCACCGCGCCCTGCGTAGGACTGATCGGCGGCGAAGCCTACGCGGAGGACGTCAAGAGCGCGCAACTCTACCTCGAGGGCTGCAGCGACACCGCGCTCAAGCGGATCGAGGCGCGCATGCAGGAGGCCTCCGACGCGCGGCGCTACGAGGAGGCGGCGATCTACCGCGACCAGATCCAATCGCTCGCCAAGGTGAGCCAGCGCCTGTACGCCGACACCGGCGACGACGTCGACGTCGATATCATCGCTGTGGCCACGAACGAGGGTTTGAGCTGCGTGAACCTGATGATGGTGCGCGGCGGCAGGCAGCTCGGCGACCGCAGCTTCTTTCCGCAGAATGCGAAAGGAGTCGACGCGAAAGAAGTGCTCGCGGCGTTCATCGGACAGCACTATCTGGAACGGCCGGTGCCCGCCGTGGTCGTGGTCGGCGAGGAGCTCGACTCCGGGGAGCTCGAAGCGACCCTCACCGAGCACGCAAAGCGCAGCGTGCGCATCCTCACGCGGCCCACGGCCGAGCGCCGCGCCTGGCTCGAGATGGCGCTGCAGAACGCGCTGCACGCGCTCAAGGCGCGGCTCTCGGAGCAGGGCACTCAAGGGATGCGGCTCGCCGCGCTGCGCGAAGGGCTCGGGCTCCCGGACACGGTGCAACGAATCGAATGTTTCGATGTCAGTCACACCATGGGCGAGGCGGCGGTGGCGGCGTGCGTGGTATACGACCGCATGGACATGCGCCGCGGCGAATACCGCCGCTACAACATCGAAGGCGTGACGCCCGGCGACGATTACGGCGCGCTGGCGCAGGCGCTCGGGCGCCGCTACGGCAGGATCGCGGGCGGGGAGGGCACCGTTCCCGACCTGATCTTCATCGACGGCGGCAAGGGGCAGGTGAGCGCGGCCAAAGAGGCGCTTGCGGAGACCGGCCTCTCCGATATCGCGCTGGTCGGCATCGCCAAGGGGCCTGAGAGAAAGCCGGGTTTCGAGGAGCTGTGGATCGGCGAGCGCGCGGTGAGGCTTTCGCCCGACCACGCTGGCCTGCACCTGATCCAGCGGATCCGCGACGAGGCGCACCGCTTCGCCATCGCTGGCCACCGCGCGCGCCGCTCCAGGCGCCGCACGACTTCCACCCTGGAGGGCATCTCCGGGATCGGCGTCAAGCGCCGCCGGCAACTGCTGACGCGGTTCGGCGGGCTGAAGGGCGTGATCGGCGCGAGCGTCGAGGACCTGACCCAGGTCGAGGGCATCAGCCGCAAGCTCGCCGAAAAGATCTACCGGGAGCTCCATGCCGCTTAACGTTCCCAACATCCTTACCTGGATCCGCATCCTCATGATCCCGCTCGTGATCGGGGTGTTCTACGTCCCCGAGGTGTGGCTGTCGAGCTGGCACCGCAATCTGATCGCGACGGCGCTCTTCGGCGCCGCGGCGGTGACCGACTGGCTCGACGGCTATCTCGCGCGGCGCCTGAACCAGATGTCCGCCTTCGGCGCATTCTTGGACCCGGTCGCGGACAAGCTGATGATCGCGGCGGCGCTGATCGTGCTGGTGGAGCTGGAGCGCGTCGATGCGATCATCGCGGTCGTCATCATCGGCCGCGAGATCGCCGTTTCGGCGCTGCGCGAATGGATGGCGAAGATCGGCCAGGCGAAAAGCGTCGCGGTGAACTTCCTCGGCAAGATCAAGACGATTTCACAGATGATCGCCGTGCCGCTGCTGCTCTATCACGAGCGGATCGGCGTGCTCGACCCGCAGCGGGTCGGCACGTGGCTGATCTACCTTGCCGCGCTGCTGACCTTGACCTCGATGTCTTACTACCTCAAGCTCGCCCTGGCGCCGCGCGCCGAAGGAGACCGCCGCCGGCTTGACCGCAGGGGAATCGATCCGTAGAATTTTCGCCTGCTCGCGCGGGAGTAGCTCAGTTGGTAGAGCGTAACCTTGCCAAGGTTAAGGTCGCGAGTTCGAGACTCGTCTCCCGCTCCAGAATCCCGGGGAACAGCCCACGCCCGCAGATCATCGCTGCTCCTCTTTTCAGTCAAGTATGCGGCGGGGTGGCAGAGTGGTCATGCAGCGGCCTGCAAAGCCGTGGACGCCGGTTCGATTCCGACCCCCGCCTCCAATAATTTAAGTCAATGGCAATGGAAGATGCGTCAAGGTTGAGGTGAAAACTGTGGTTAGCCCGCGTAGTCGTGCAAAATCTTACCTCCAGGGACCTACACGGTGAGGTCAAGAGGGTACCCGCTCCCAGTTTCTTTCTGACACAATCCCTGCCTCTAGCCCGGGTGGTGAAACTGGTAGACACAAGGGACTTAAAATCCCTCGCCGGATAATTCCGGCATGCAGGTTCGACCCCTGCCCCGGGCACCAATTTGAAGGACTTACGCAACCTTCATCCGGGTTTTCGACTACGAATGAAGGCGCGCGGTGAGCATTTTTGCGGCCTGCTGATCGCCCGCTCGACCCACTCCGGGTACAGATGGCGTAACGGTTTGAGGCGATGACGGACTTGTGATGCAGCGCCGCCTGCACGTCCGAGAGCGTTCCGCCCGAGAAGATGATCTGAAAAGCGAGGGAGTGTCTTAGGTCATGCGGCCGGAGATCGGGCTTGCCAGCCTTGCGCGCGGCCCTGTGGGCCTTGTAGTATTTGTTGAAGGAGAGCGCATCGAC
>DASPXL010000274.1:0-1681 GCA_035637375.1 Burkholderiales bacterium | reverse complement strand
TCGGCTCCCGTGTCGCTCGACGCCGCCCCGCCGCGAGCGGGCGGCCAGGCCGTTGCGTTAGAATGACGCGTTGACATGAAAGGGCGAAGCCATATGCTCTCCGGGTCCATAGTCGCGATCGTCACGCCCATGCACGACGATGGGCGTCTGGATTACGAGCGCTTCAAGTCGCTCATCGACTTCCACATCGAGCAGGGCACCGACGGCATCGTCGTCGTCGGCACCACGGGGGAATCGCCCACCGTCGATTTCGACGAGCACAAGGAGCTGATCCGGCTGGCCGTCGCCCACGCGCGCGGCCGCATCCCGATCGTGGCCGGCACGGGCGGCAATTCCACGGCCGAGGCGATCGAGCTCACGCAGTCGGCAAGAAACGCCGGCGCCGACGCCTGCCTCTCGGTGGTGCCGTACTACAACAAGCCCACGCAGGAGGGGCTCTACAGGCACTTTCGCGCCATCGCGGAAACGGTGGACATTCCGCAAATCGTCTACAACGTTCCCGGCCGCACGGTCGCCGATCTCGCCAACGAAACCACTCTGCGCCTCGCGCAGGTTCCGAACATCGTCGGCATCAAGGACGCCACCGCCAGCATCGAACGCGGCTCGGATCTGCTGCGCCGCGCGCCGAAAAATTTCACCATCTACAGCGGCGATGACGCGACCTGTCTTGCGCTGATCCTGCTCGGCGGCAAGGGAGTCATTTCGGTGACCGCCAACGTTGCTCCGAGGCTGATGCACGAGATGTGCTCGGCCGCCCTGGCCGGAGATCTGAAGAAGGCGCGCGAGCTGAATTTCAAGCTGCTCGGGCTTCACACCAAGCTCTTCGCGGAGGCGAACCCGATCCCGGTCAAATGGGCGGTGGCTCAGATGGGGCTGATCGGCATGGGCATCCGCCTGCCGCTCACGCCGCTCTCGCAAGCATTCCACGAAGTCGTCAGGGAAGCCATGCGGCAGGCCGACGTCGTGCCCTCGAGCGGCCTGCGCGTCGTCGAGGGCAAGGCGGGATGACCCGATACGGTGCCGGCGCCGTCGCCGCTGCGATGGCGCTGCTCGCGGGGTGCGGGTCCACGCTGCTCGACCCCGCGAAGGTCGAATACAAGTCGGAGAAGAAGCTTCCGCCGCTCGATGTCCCGCCGGACCTGACCACGCCGGCCCGTGAAGAGCGCTACCAGATTCCGGAAACCAACCCCGCCGGGGCGACGACCTTTTCCGCCTACAACGCCGAGCGCGCCGGCGCGCCGCGGCCCGGATCGACCGGGCTCCTTCCCGAGGTGGACAAGGTGCGGCTGGAGCGATCCGCGAGCGAGCGCTGGCTGGTCGTGTCGGAGCCTGCCGAGAAGGTCTGGTCCGTCGTCAAGGACTTCTGGCAAGGGCTCGGTTTCGTGATCAAGGTCGAGGTCCCTGAAGCCGGTGTCATGGAGACCGACTGGGCCGAGAACCGCGCGAAGATCAAGCAGGATTTCATCCGGAACATGATCGGCGGCCTGTTCGACGGAGCCTACTCCACCGGCGAGCGCGACAAATTCCGCACGCGCCTGGAGCGCGGCGCGCAACCCGGCACTACCGAGATCTATATCACCCATCGGGGCGTGGTCGAGGTCTATACCACCCAGCAGCGGGACAGCACCGTGTGGCAGCCCCGGCCCGTGGATCCGAGCCTCGAGGCCGAGTTTCTGCGCCG
>DASPXL010000273.1:0-1800 GCA_035637375.1 Burkholderiales bacterium | reverse complement strand
TCTTCCGCAGGCGAAAGAAGGTTTCCTGGTTTCTTCCCGCGACGCGGTCCACCGTCACCACGACGACGGGCGACCCGGCGCGCTCGGCGCGCCTGACGAGCGCTTCGGCGACTTCCCACTTGGGCGAGGCGTAGAGCTGGTACCAGACGGGCGCCCCGCGCGCCGCGATCGCGTCTTCCATGGACGTGGTCGCGGGCGTCGCGAGCATCTCGAGGTGCCCGCCCGTCTTCGCCGCGCGCGCGACCGCGACCTCGCCTTCCGGGTGATAGGCCTTGTTGCCGCCGGTCGGGCAGACGAAGATCGGGTTCGGATACTTCACGCCCAGGATCTCGACGCTCGTGTCCACCTTGGAGACATCGTTCAGGCGCCGCGGGCGGAGGTAGTACTTCGCGAAGGCCTCGCGGTTGGCTTTCAGCGTCGCTTCGGCGTCGATCCCCGAGGCCATGTAGCCGACGTGCGCGGGCGGCACGTTCTTGAAGAACACCGGCTCGAAGTCGAACACGTTGATCGCCTCCTCGGGCTTGCCGATGAGCGGAGCGCCCGCCTCGAGCTCGGGTAATTTCGAGGGGCGGTCCACTCCGCCGAGCGAAAAGCCGGGCGAGGCGAGCAGCGGGCTCGCGGACAGCCATTGCAGAAGACGGCGGCGGTGCTCGAAACGGTTCGGCATGGAATTCCTCCCTAGAAAAGGCGGCGCCTCCGCCGGGCCTCAGCTGCGGTACATGTATCCCAGGTAGAAGGCGCCGAACTGCGAGCTGTCGGGCTTGGTCGCGCTCGAGCCCCCGTAGGACTGCCAGGTCTGCGTGTACGCGATCGACAGGTGATGCCCGCCGACGACCCGCAGGGCGTAGCCCGCTCCGAGCAGGAAGCCGAGGCCGCCGCTGCTCTCGGTCTGCGAGCCGGCGGTCGTGACGAAGCTCGAAAGCCCGGCGCCGGCTCTCAGGTACGGGCCGGTCTCCCAAGGAAAATACGTCACCCCGGCGAAATAGTTGCTGATCTGCACGTGCGTGTCGGTCCCGGCGATCTTTCCGATCTGCGACGCCAAAGACCCGTCGAATCCCACGAAGGTTCTCGGATTCAGGGCCAGGCCGAAGCTCACGCTCAGGGCGATGGGAGATATCTTGTCCGTGGCCCCCTGGAACTGGTCGCTGAAGGTGATGGTTTTCCCGTTGACTTTGTACCGCGGGTTCAGCGCCGGCCCAATGCCGCCTCCGATGAGCATCTTGGTCGGCTCGCCGGAAGGCTTCTCCGGCGCGACGGCGGCCGCCGCACCCTCGCCTTCGGCCGCCATCGCCGGCGCGGCGAGGCTCGCCATGAAAAACCCGAGCAGGGCCGTTCGCTTCGAAGTGCTCATCGTCGTCCTCCGTAGTGTCTTCCGAGCCGCCGGGCCAGCTCGTTGATCGAGATCCGGGTTCCCGGAGCGGAATCGCGAACGATCGTTCGTCTCGCGCAGCGAGACGAACGCCGAGATCTGAGTTTACTTTTCCATGATGTGGATCTTTTAAGAAACTCTACATTTATGTATGTTCGATATCAAGCGGACGTGCCGCCCGGGGGCGCGCGCAATCGACGCCTCGCCATCAGCAGGACCACGCCCAGCAGGATCACCGCGGCCGACAGCCACTCGAATCCGGTGACCACCTCGCCCGCGAGCCACACGCCGAGCAGCAGCGCGATGACGGGGTTGACGAAAGTGTAGCTCGACGCGAGGCCGCCCGACACGCGCGCAAGCAGCACCATGTAGGCGTTGAAAGCCAGCAAGGAACCGAAGACCACGAGGTAGGCCCATGCCAGCACCGCTTT
>DASPXL010000272.1:0-7958 GCA_035637375.1 Burkholderiales bacterium | reverse complement strand
CCCGACGCCGAGCGCATCAGCTCAGCGCCTCGCGCTCGAGCACGTCCGCCGTGGTGTGGCGAACGTCGGTGCCTTTCACGATGTAGATCACGTTCTCGGCGATGTTCTTGGCGTGGTCGCCGATGCGCTCGATCGCCTTGGCGATCCAGACGATCTCGAGCGCGGTCGAGATCGTGCGCGGATCCTCCATCATGAAGGTGATGAGCTGGCGCAGGATCGAGCGGAACTCGGTGTCGATCGCCACGTCCTGCCGGATGACGCTCGCCGCGTGGGCCGCGTCGAGGCGCGCGAACGCGTCCAGCGCCTGGTGCAGCATCGAGAGCGCGATATCGGCGGCGTGCCGGATGTTGGCGAAACGCTGCAGGTCCGCGTGCCCGCTCTCGTGGATCTGGCGGGACATGCGCGCCACCTTCTCCGCTTCGTCGCCGATTCTCTCGAGGTCGGTCACCGTCTTGCTGATCGCCATGATCAGGCGCAGGTCGCCCGCCGCCGGCTGACGCTTGACGATGATGTGGCTGCAATCGTTGTCGATGCTGACCTCGCAGCCGTTCACCCGGGGCTCGTTCGCAATCACCTGGTCGATCAGACTCTGGTCGCCGGTCGCAAATGCGTCGATCGCGCCGCGGATCTGGGCCTCGACCAGGCCGCCCATCTGCAGCACGCCCGAGCGCAAGGTCTCGAGGTCGCTGTCGTATTGCTTGGAAAGGTGTTCGCTGCCCATATCGCCGCTCCTCGTCAACCGAACCGTCCGGTGATGTAGTCTTCAGTCTCCTTTTTCTTCGGCTTGATGAAGATCTCGTCGGTCACGCCGAACTCGATCAGTTCGCCCAGATACATGTACGCAGTGTAGTCCGAAACGCGCGCCGCCTGCTGCATGTTGTGGGTGACCATTACGATCGTGTAGTCGTGCTTGAGCTCGTGCACCAGCTCCTCGATGCGGCCGGTGGAGATCGGATCGAGCGCCGAGGCCGGCTCGTCCAGGAGCAGCACCTCGGGCCTGACCGCGATGCAGCGCGCGATGCACAGGCGCTGCTGCTGCCCGCCCGAGAGGCTCGTGCCGCTTTGCTTGAGCTTCCCCTTCGCTTCTTCCCAGAGCGCCGCCTTGCGCAAGGCCCATTCCACGCGCTCGTCCATCTCGCGCGGCGAAAGACTCTCGTACAGCCGCACGCCGAACGCGATGTTGTGGTAGATCGACATGGGAAACGGCGTCGGCTTCTGAAACACCATGCCGACCTTGGCGCGCAGCCTGTTCAAGTCCTGGCGAGGCGAGAGGATGTCCTCGCCGTCGAGGAGGATCTCGCCTTTGGCTTCCTGCTTGGGATAAAGCGCGTACATGCGGTTGAAAGTGCGCAGCAGCGTCGACTTGCCGCAGCCGGAGGGGCCGATGAACGCGGTGACCTTGCGCTCCGGGATATCGAGATTGACGTCCTTGAGAGCCTGGAATCCGCCGTAGAAGAAGTTCAGCTTCTTGACCCGGATCTTCTGGACCACGGTTTGTTCGGCAGGTTGCAGGACGGCGGCGTTCATGATTTCACTCATCAATACGTCGCGGCGCGATTGCGGAAAAACACGCGCGCCAGAATATTGAGCAGAAGCACGCCGAGCGTGATCAGCAGAGCGCCTGCCCATGCGAGCCTGTGCCAGTCCTCATAAGGACTCATGGCGAACTGGAAGATGACGACCGGAAGGTTGGCCATCGGCGAATTCATGTTGGACGTCCAGAACTGGTTGTTGAGCGCGGTGAAGAGCAGCGGCGCGGTCTCGCCGCTGATCCGCGCCACCGCAAGCAGGATGCCGGTGATGATGCCCGCTTTCGCGGCGCGCACGGTCACGAGCGCGATCACCTTCCACTGCGGCGCGCCGAGCGCCGCCGCGGCTTCGCGCAGGCTGTCCGGGACCAGGCGCAGCATGTTTTCCGTCGTGCGGATCACCACGGGAATCACGATCAGGGCGAGCGCCATGGCGCCGGCCCAGGCGGAGAAATGCCCGACGCGGATCACGTAAGCTTCATAGATGAACAAGCCGACGACGATCGACGGGGCGGAGAGCAGGATGTCGTTGATGAAACGCGTCGCGGGCGCGAGCCATCCGCGGCTTCCGAATTCGGCGAGGTAGATGCCCGCCATGATCCCTATGGGCGTACCGAGCAGAGTGCCCGCCGCGTCCATCAGCAGGCTCCCCATGATCGCGTTCCAGAGCCCGCCATCGCTGCCGGGCGGGGGAGTCATCTGCAGAAAAAGCTTGGGACTCAAGCCGCCGAATCCCGCGTCGAACAAGGTGACGAGGATCCAGCCGAGCCAGAACAGCCCGAACAGCATGGTGAGCAGCGAAACCGTCAGGTTGAACCGATTGACGAGCAGCCGGCGCGTATACAGGCTCATGCTCAGGTCTTCTGGCCTTCGCCGCGCGCCAGGCGCATCAGGAGCAGCTTCGACAAGGCCAATACCACGAAGGTGATCAGGAACAGGATCAGGCCGAGCTCGATCAACGCCGAGAGATAGAGATCGCCGACCGCCTCGGTGAACTCGTTGGCCAGGGCCGAGGCGATGCTGTTGCCGGGCTCCATGAGCGAGGCGCTGAGCCGGTGGGCGTTGCCGATCACGAAAGTGACGGCCATGGTCTCGCCGAGCGCGCGGCCGAGCCCGAGCATCACGCCGCCGACGACCCCGATCTTGGTATAAGGCAGCACGACGTTCCAGACCACTTCCCAGGTCGTCGAGCCGAGCGCATAGGCCGATTCCTTGAGCACCGCGGGGACGACCTCGAAAACATCGCGCATCACCGAGGCGATGAAAGGGATCACCATGATGGAGAGGATGATGCCCGCGGTCAGCATGCCGATTCCCAAAGGAGGCCCCTGGAACAGGATTCCGAGGAGCGGGACCGAGCCCAGGGTGCTCTTCAGCGCGGGCTGGATGTAAGTTGAAAACACCGGCGCGAAGACGAACAGTCCCCACATGCCGTAGATGATGCTGGGGATCGCGGCCAGCAGCTCGATCGCGGTGCCGAGCGGCCGGCGCAGCCAGATCGGGGACAGCTCGGTCAGGAAGAGCGCGATGCCGAAGCTCACCGGAATGCCGATGAGGAGCGCGATCGCCGAGGTGGCCAGCGTTCCGACGATCGGGACCAGAGCGCCGAACTGCTCGGTGACGGGATTCCATTCGGCGCTGGCAAAAAAGCCGAAGCCGAATGCCCGTATCGACGGCAGGCTGCCGGCCAGGAGCGAGAGCAGGATTCCGGCCAGAAGCGCCAGCACCAGAAACGCGAAAAGCCGCGTGGCGTGACGGAACAGCTGATCCAGCCGACGGTGTTTCCTCAGGCTTGCGTCCGCAATCGTCTTCGACATGGGCGCGGCAGGGACCGCTGGCGCGCGCCCCCGCAATGAATTGACGACCGCGCTCATTGTAAGTGCCCGGCGCCGATCCTGCCGGCTGGGGCCCCTCTCACCACACCGGCTTGCCGCTCGCGTCCTTGATCTGGCTCTTCCACGACATCTGGATCAACCGGACCACAGCGTCGGGCAGCGGCACGTAGTCCAGGTCCATCGCCAGCTTGTCGCCGTCGGCGTAGGCCCAGTCGAAGAATTTCAGCACCTCTTTCGCCCGGTCCGGCTTTTCCTGGGACTTGTAGACGAGAATGAAAGTCGCGCCGCTGATCGGCCAGCTGTTCCTGCCGGGCTGGTCGGTGAGGATGAGGTACATGCCGGGCGCCTTGCCCCATTGCGCCCCCGCCGCCGCGGCCTTGAACGAATCGATGTTCGGCGCCACGAAATTGCCGTCCCGGTTCCTGAGGAGCGCGTAGACCAGCTTGTTCTGCAGCGCGTAGGCGTACTCGACGTAACCGATCGCGCCGCCGATCCGCTGCACGTACGACGCGACGCCCTCATTGCCTTTGCCGCCCACGCCGGCGGGCCAGTTCACCGACGTGCCTTCGCCCACTTTTTCCTTCCATTCGGGGCTCACCTTCGACAGGTAGTTGACCCAGATGAACGTGGTTCCCGATCCGTCGGAGCGGTGCACGACGGTGACCTCCTGATCGGGCAGCTTCAGGCCCGGATTGAGGCTCGTCAGGACAGGATCGCTCCACTTCCTGATCTTTCCCAGGTAAATGTCCGCGAGAACCGGTCCGGTGAGCTTCAGATCTCCGGGTTTGACTCCGGGAAGATTGACGACGGGAACGTCGCCGCCGATGACCGTCGGAAACTGCAGCAGACCGCCCTTGTCGAGCTCTTCCGGCTTGAGCGGCATGTCGGACGCGCCGAAATCGACCGTCTTGTTCTGGATCTGCCGGATGCCGCCGCCCGAGCCGATCGACTGATAGTTGAGGCTGTTGCCGGTCTTCGCCTTGTAGGCCTCCGCCCACTTGGCGTAAATCGGATATGGGAACGTCGCTCCGGCTCCGGTAATCTCGGCGCCGAACCCAGCCTGGCCTGCCAGGACGAGAGTCATCCCGGCGCCGAGCGCTTTGAGGAAACGCGTGACTTGCATAAACACCCCTCGCTTTCGTGAACACGTGAACGTCACGCATGGTAAGGGGAGGACATTTCAATAACGTTACAGTCGGCGCCGGCGCGGCGCCGCAAGATCAACTCCATGATCGCTCCTCGAGGTGTATCGCGGTCGACCGCATGTCGAAACCCAACGGCTGCAGCGATCGGCGCGTTGTTCCGACGCGAAATAATTCTTGCTGCTTTCGTAATTATGTGCAATGCTGCGCACAAGATTTTTTATGATCGCGCGTCGAAATTGAGGAAATGAGCAAACAGGATCGGGAATTCACAACGGATGAGCGAGCAGTTTGAGTTCATCCGCAGAAAACCTTCCGCGTCGCTCCTCCTGCCGGGGCGACAAAAGAATTCGGTGCGGCCGGGCTCGTCCCGGCGGTCGAATCGCCCGCTGCGGTACTTGCGGGTGTTTTGCTTCTCAACTTTTGACGGAGGTCAGTAATGGCTAAGAAGAGAAGAGCCAAGAAAGCTGCGAAAAAGAGGAAGTAGGTAACGACAGCACGTCGGCGAGAAACCCGCGAACAAGAAATCCGCCGTAACGAAAGGCGGTCACGGTAGCGATCGGGTAACCGGCCGGGCGAGCTGCGGCGAAACCGGCAGCGCCATGGAAGGCGTTTCGGCGCCTTCCGCAACCGGCAGCGCCCGGGGCATAACTGCCCCGAACCCCGCGGCAACCCAGCCAACGAACTCCGTCCTTACTGCGCGGGTTGCGAATGGGCTGCGGTCGGTCCGGGGCCTTGCGCTCCGGGCTGAACCGCAGACATTCGGTTGTGGTTTACCTTTTGAGCTTTTCCAGGAAATGCTTCCTGAATTTTGCGACTTTCGGTCTGACGACGAAAGCGCAGTAGGGCTGGGCGGGATTGCGCCGGAAGTATTCCTGGTGGTAGTTCTCCGCCGCGTAGAACTTTGACGCCGGCACGACCTCGGTGACGATGGGGTCATCGTAGACCTTCCCGGCGCCGAGATCGGCAATCGCCCGTTCCGCCGCGGCCTTCTGCGCCGCCGAATGGTAGAAGATCGCCGAGCGGTATTGCGTCCCGGCGTCGTTTCCCTGCCGGTTGAGCGTCGTCGGGTCGTGGATCACAAAGAACACTTCGAGGATTTCCTTGAAGGACACCGATTTCGGGTCGAAGCTGAGTCGGACCACCTCGGCATGGCCGGTCTCCCCCGAGCAGACATCCTCGTAGCTGGGGTTCGCCGTACTCCCTCCCATATAGCCGGATTCGACCGACTCCACCCCTTTCAGGTCGTTGTATACGGCTTCCAGGCACCAGAAGCAGCCTCCGGCGAGAGTGGCGATTTCCCTGTCCGAGTCGATCATGTTGTTTGCCTTTTCTCCGGAGTTGCGTGCTATTTTGTCGGGTCGAGGCCGACCACATTACAGTATGACGAACTCGGTCCGCAGCCAAGCCCGGCGCGCCCCCGCATGAACTTCCCGGAGGAATCCAACATGATTGCTTTGCGCAGCCTCATTGCAGTCCTCCTCGCCGCCCCTGCGCTCGCCTGCTTCGCCCAGCAACCCCCTGCCGGACACGCGCTAGCCACATTCGCGGGCGGCTGCTTCTGGTGCATGGAGCCGCCCTACGACGCTTTGCCCGGGGTGATCTCCACGACTTCGGGCTATATGGGGGGGAGCAAGAGAAATCCCACCTACGAGGAGGTTTCCTCGGGGGCCACCGGCCACGCGGAGGTCGTGCAGGTCGCCTACGACCCCGGGAAGGTGAGCTATGAAAAGCTCCTCGAGGTGTTCTGGAAAAACGTCGACCCGACCGTGCGCGACCGGCAGTTCTGCGACATCGGCAGCCAGTACCGCACGGCGATCTTCTACCACACCGAAGACCAGAAACGCCTGGCCGAAGCCTCCAAAGCGGCGCTCATGAAGGCGAAGCCCTTCAAGGACGCCATCGTCACTCCCATCGTCGCGGCCGGACCGTTCTGGCCGGCCGAGGACTATCACCAGGATTTCTACGTCAAGAACCCGGTGCGCTACAAGTTCTACCGCACCGGCTGCGGGCGCGACGCCAGGTTGAAGGAGCTGTGGGGTAGCGCGCCGCACTGAAGGCGCCCGGGCGCAGCCGAAAGAGTGAAGGTGGATCAACTCAGCCTCCAGCCTGCGGATGCGGAGGCGAACCAGCCGCCGCCGCTGGTCGGCTACAACGCCTGGTCGCGGGACCCGATCCTCGCCGGGGCGGTCGAGCGCGAAGGCGGCGGCTGGATCGCCGAGCGCGCGAGCCGCATGGGAGAGCTCGTCGGCAGCGAGCGCCTGCAGACGCTTGCGGCGCAGGCGAACCGCCACCTGCCCGAGCTGAGAACGCACGACCGTTTCGGCAAGCGCATCGACGCGGTCGAATACCACCCCGCCTACCACGAGCTGATGGCGCTCGCCTTCGGCGCCGGGCTGCATTCGCTCGCCTGGGCGGAAAAGAGGCGCGGCGCATGGGTCGCCCGCGCGGCGCTCAACTATCTGTGGAACCAGGGCGAGAACGGCGTCGCCTGCCCGGTGACGATGAGCTTCGCGTCGGTGCAGGTGTTGCGCAACGACAAGAAGCTCGCCGCCGAGTGGGAGCCGAAGCTGCTCGCCTGCGACTATGATCCGCGCCCGCTGCCTCTTGCGCAGAAGCGCGCGGTCACCATCGGCATGGCGATGACCGAGAGGCAGGGCGGTTCGGACCTGCGCGCGAATTCGACGCGGGCCGCGCCGGCGGGCGGGGGCGGAGGCGAATACGAATTGAACGGGCAGAAGTGGTTTTGCTCGGCCCCGATGAGCGACGCTTTCTTCACCCTCGCGCGCACCGAAGCGGGCTTGAGCTGCTTTTTCGCGCCACGCTCGCTTCCCGACGGCACCCGCAACCCTTTTCTCATCCAGCGCCTCAAGGACAAATGCGGCAATCGCTCCAATGCCTCCTCCGAGATCGAATACCGCGGCACCCGCGCGCGGCTGATCGGCGAGGAGGGGCGCGGCATCGCCACGCTGATCGAGATGGCGCACCTCACGCGTTTCGACATCGTCGTCGCCTGCGCGGGGATGATGCGCGCGGCGCTCAACCAGGCGCTGCACCACGCGGCGCACCGAATGGCCTTCGGGCGGCGGCTCGTCGAGCAGCCGCTCATGCAAAACGTGCTCGCCGACCTCGCCCTGGAGACCGAGGCCGCGGCCCTGATCGCGTTTCGCCTTGCGCGCGCCTTCGACCGCTCGGGCGATGACGAACGCGAGCGGCTGTTGATGCGCCTGATGACCCCGGTCGCCAAGTACTGGCTGTGCAAGCGCGTGCCTGCGCTCGCCGTCGAGGCGATGGAGTGCCTCGGTGGAAACGGCTACGTCGAGGAGGCGCCGCTTGCGCGTTTGTACCGCGAGGCGCCGCTGAACGGCATCTGGGAAGGCTCCGGAAACGTCGTTTGCCTCGACGTGCTGCGCTCGATCCAGAAGGAGCCCGCGAGCCTCGAGGCGCTGCTC
>DASPXL010000271.1:0-3671 GCA_035637375.1 Burkholderiales bacterium | reverse complement strand
ACCTCCGCTCCGCAGCGGGCGACCGGCAGCGTGAAGTTTCCCAGCCCGCAGAAGAAATCGGCGATTTTCTCTCCCGGGCGCGGATCGAGCAGCGACAGCGCCCGCCGCACGAGCACGCGATTGACCGCCGGGTTGACCTGGGTGAAATCGGTCGGCCCGAACGCAATGCGCAAACCGTATTCGGGGAGCGCGTATGAGAGCCCTGGGCCGTCGACGGGCCAGAACGGCCGGGCCGAGTCCGGCCCTGCGGGCTGGAGCCACAGTTGCACGCCGTATCGCTCGGCGAACTGCTTGAGCCGCTCGCGGTCACCCGCCTGCGGCGATACCAGCACCCGTAATACCAGCACGATCAGCCCTTCGCCCACAGCAACTTCGATCTGGGGCAGGCGCCCCTGGATCTCCAGCGAACCCACCAGCGCGCGCAGGGGCAAGATGAGATCCGAGATGCGCGGCGGCAGCACCTCGCAGCTCGTCATGTCGGTCACAAAGCTCGACTTGCGCTCGCGAAACCCCACGAGCGATCCGCCCTTCCCGGGCACCCAGCGGACCGACATTCGCGCCCGGTGCCGATAGCCCCAGAAAAGCCCGTAAAGAGGGCGCAACATCGTCTCGGGACGGATGCGGCCGATATGCCAGAGCGCGTCCTCGAGCACGCGTTGCTTTGCCGCGACCTGCGCACGCTCTTCCACGTGCTGCATCGAGCACCCGCCGCAGGTGCCGAAGAAGGCGCAGCGCGGCGCGACTCGCGCGGGTCCTTCCTTTTCGATCCGCACGACCTGAGCGAGCTCCCAAGAGGGTTTCTTCCGGTAGGACGAAAACTCGACGGTCTCTCCGGGCACCGCGCCATCGACGAACAGCGTCTTGCCCTCGACATGCGACACGCCGCGGCCCTCCCGGTCGAGGGACTCGATGGAGGCGATCGGCATGATCGACTGCGAAATCAGCGCCACCGGCGGAGAAATTCCTGCCAGTGCGCATCCTTGGACTTCGCCAGCGTGTTTCGCACCACATCCAGCTCGCGCTCGTAGCGCGCCTCGTCGTAGGCTCCGCGAACCAATTGAAACTTCAGAAACATGAGATAGGTATTTGCGGTATCCGTTTCGCAGTAGTTGCGAATCTCCTCGATCCTTCCGTCCTCGTACGCTTCCCACACCTCGGAGCCGTCCATGCCCAGCTTCCCGGGAAAACCCGCAAGCCGTGACAGTTGATCCAGCGGGACATAGTTGCGCGGCTGATACATTCCCAGAACATCCATCAGATCGATGTGCCGCCGGTGGTAACGACCCAGGTAATTGTTTCCGCGAAAATCACGGTCATCATCCCCCCATTCCCAATAGCGCGAGGCGGGAACTCCGTGAATCAGACATCTGTAGTGGAGAACGGGAAGATCAAAACCTCCCCCGTTCCACGAAACCAGCTGCGGCGTGTACTTTTCTATGCCGTCGAAGAAGCGCCGGATAAGCTCTTCCTCGCCGTCGCTGGAGGAGCCCAGCGACCAGCAGCGGAAGGTCTCCCCTTCGCGCAGCGCGCACGCGATGGCCACGACCCGGTGCTGGTGCAGCGGCAGAAAGTCGTGTCCGGTCTGGGCGCGCCGCTCGCGCAAGGCGAATTCGGCGACGTCGTGGTCGCTCATCTTCGGATCGATGCCGTGCAGGAGACGCAAACCGGCGATGTCCGGCACCGTCTCGATGTCGAATGCGAGGATCGGCGTCATTCGCCCGCGCGGTGAACGCCGTCAGTCGGGGAACACACCCGTGGAAAGATAGCGGTCGCCGCGGTCGCAGACGATCGTCACGATGGTTGCATTCTCCAGCCCGCGCGAGATCCTGAGCGCGACGGCGAGAGCCCCCCCGGAGGAGATCCCGGCGAAGATGCCCTCTTCCCGCGCCATGCGGCGCGCCATCTCTTCGGCGTCGGCCTGGCTCACGTATTCCAGGCGATCGACGCGCGCCTTGTCGTAGATCTTGGGCAGATAGGCTTCGGGCCACTTGCGGATGCCGGGAATCTGCGATCCTTCCTCGGGCTGGCAACCGATGATCTGGATTTTCGCGTTCTTCTCCTTGAAAAAGCGCGAGCACCCCATGATGGTGCCGGTGGTCCCCATGCTGCTGACGAAGTGGGTGATGGTTCCCTTGGTATCGCGCCAGATTTCAGGTCCCGTGCCTTCGTAGTGGGAGAGCGAGTTGTCCGGGTTGGCGAACTGGTCGAGGATCCGTCCTTTGCCTTCGCGCTGCATCTTCTCGGCGAGGTCGCGCGCGGCTTCCATGCCGCCCGCCTTCGGGGTGAGGATGATCTCCGCGCCGAAGGCGCGCATCGTCTGGCGCCGCTCCGCCGACAGGTGCTCGGGCATCACGAGCACCATGCGGTAACCGCGGATCGCCGCGGCCATCGCGAGCGCGATGCCGGTGTTGCCGCTGGTCGCCTCGATGAGCACATCGCCCGGCTTGATCGTCCCGCGCTTCTCGGCGCGCACGATCATCGACATCGCCGGGCGGTCCTTGACCGAGCCCGCCGGATTGTTGCCTTCGAGCTTGGCGAGGACGATGTTCGACGTCCTCCCGGGAAGGCTCTTCAACCTGACCAGAGGCGTGTCGCCTACCGTGTCCTCGATGGTCTTGTAGGTCAGCTCGGGATTGCGATCCATGTTTGTATGATATCCGATGCGGCGCGGCAGTTCACCGCCGGCGCGCGCGAGCTTTCCGCAAGAATCAGCCCCGGGCGGGATTTCCCGCGTCGAGCAAATGCCGGCAATAGCGCGCTACGCCTTCCTCGACCGGGAGGAACGGCGCCGCGTAGCCCGCGCGGCGCAGCGCGCCGACGTCGGCCTGGGTGAAATTCTGGTACTTGCCTTTCAGCGCGTCCGGGAACGGCGCGTATTCGATCATGCCTTGCGTGCGCGCCTCATCGAGGCCCAGGGGCTTCTCGCCTTGCGCCCCGCGGCAGGCGTTGATCGTGGCGAGGGCGACGTCGTTGAAGCTCTGCGCGCGGCCCGTGCCGACGTTGAAGATGCCCGAGATCTCCGGGTGGTCGAGAAAGTGAAGGTTGACCTTGACCACGTCCTCGATCGAAATGAAATCGCGGCGCTGCTCCCCGTCGGCGTAGCCGCCCGAGCCGGCAAACGGGCGCACGCGCCGCTCCGCTGCATACTGATTGAAGAAGTGCCAAGCCACGGAAGCCATACGGCCCTTGTGCCACTCGTTGGGGCCGTACACGTTGAAGTAGCGGAAACCGGCGATCTGCGAGCCCGATTCGGCGAGCCGCCGGCGCACCGCCTGATCGAACAGGAACTTCGAGTAGCCGTAGACGTTGAGCGGCGCCTCGAACCTGCGCTCCTCGCGAAAGCCGGTGCTCGCCCCGTAGACCGCCGCCGAGGACGCGTAGATCAGGGGCACTTCATCCTCCAGGCTGAAATCGAGCAGCGCCATCGAATAGCGGTAGTTGTTCTGCATCATGAAGCGGCCGTCGGTCCCCAGGGTGTCGGAGCACGCGCCCTGATGGAACACCGCGTCGATCGAGCCTGCGAAATCCCCCGCCGCGAGGCGCGTGCGGAATTCGTCCTTGTCCAGAAAATCGGCGATCTCGCAGGCCGCCAGATTGCGGAACTTGTCGCCGTGCTCCAGATCGTCCACGGCGAGGATCTGCGTCTCGCCGCGGGCGTTGAGCGCGCGCAC
>DASPXL010000270.1:0-12899 GCA_035637375.1 Burkholderiales bacterium | reverse complement strand
GGCCACGGTCGAATCGAGCAACGCGAGATCGAGGTGCTGGCCGCGGCCGGTTTCGGCGCGGTGCGCGAGCGCGGCGCACACGGCGACCGCCGCGTACATCCCGGTGATGATGTCGGAGATCGGGATTCCCGCCTTCTGCGGACCGCCGCCCGGAAGATCGTCGCGCTCGCCGGTGATGCTCATCATGCCGCTCATGCCCTGGATCATGAAATCGTACCCGGGCCGCCCGCGCCAGGGGCCGGTCTGGCCGAACCCGGTCACCGAGCAGTAGATGAGCCGCGGATTGATTTTCCCGAGGTCGTCGTAGCCGAGCCCGTAGCGGGCGAGATCGCCGAACTTGTAGTTCTCGAGCAGCACGTCGCTCTTTGCCGCGAGCCCGCGCACGATCCTCTGGCCCTCGGGCTTCGAGAGATCGACCGTGATCGATTTCTTGCCGCGGTTGGCGCAGGCAAAATAGGCGGATTCGGCCGTGTCGCGGCCGCCCGCGTCCTTCAGCCACGGCGGGCCGAAGGCGCGCGAGTCGTCGCCCGTCTTCGGGCGCTCGACCTTCAAGACCTCGGCGCCGAGATCGGCGAGGATCTGCCCGGTCCAGGGCCCGGCGAGCACGCGCGAAAGGTCGAGGACGCGGATGTGCGAGAGCGGTCCCGCCATGAATGAAAATCTCGAGGCCGAGGAAGAATGGAGCTGCGTATTTTATCCGAAAGCCCCGCGCCGGCTGCCCGGGACGCTACAATGGCGGCGGAAATCACGGAACACCCGATGCGATTTCTCTCGTGGAAAACGGCTTGCGCCGCCGCGCTGTCGGCGCCGCTCCTCGCGCTCGCGCAGCAGCCCTCCGACTACGCGAGGGAGAAGCGCTGGGCCGGCGAGGTCGTTCCGTCGATCGTCGTCGGTGAAGCGGTGTGGCTCGAGGCGCCGAGAACGGAAAAATTCCTCGGCATCTACACCGAGGCGAAAAACGCGAAGGGTGCGATCGTGCTCGCGCACGGCCTGGGCGTGCATCCCGATTACGGTCTGATCGGGGAGCTGCGCGCGCGGCTGGCGGACGCGGGCTACACGACGCTCTCGATCCAGATGCCGGTTCTCGCCGCGGATGCTCCCGCCGCGCGCTACCCGGTGCTGTTCTGGGAGGCGGACGCCCGGTTCGCGGGCGCCGTGTCCTATCTGTGGCGCAAGGGCCAGCGCAGGGTCGTGCTCCTGTCGCACAGCATGGGCTCGCGCATGGCGAACCACTACATTTCCTCGCATCCCCAGGTTCCGCTCGCGGGCTGGATCTCGCTCTCGATCTCGAGCGGCGAGTTCGCGCCTTTGAAACGGGTGAAATTTCCGGTGTACGACGTGTACGCCGAAAAAGACTACGACGTCGTGCTCCAGGGCGCGCAGAAACGCGCGGCGCTGCTCAAGCGCGTTCGCGGCTCGAGCCAGACCATGATGTTCGCGACCGACCACTTTTTCGCGAAGCGCGAAAAAGAGCTCGTGGCGCTGATCCGGCTGCTGCTCGAGGGCGAGAAGAGATGAAAAGCCCCGGGGCTGCCCGCGCGCGCCCCGCGGGGGCGCTCCGCGCCAAAGGCCTGCGGCAGGATGCCCTAGCCAGCCCTTTTGCGCGCCCGCATGCTGCGTTGCATCCAACACGGCGGAAAAACTCTTTCGCCAAGCCGCCCGTGCAAGGCCCAAAACCTGACCCGGGTCAATTGCGATTCCCCGGGGTAAGCGGCTAAACTCATCGGCCGAGCAAGACTCCTGCTGACGGGGCGTCGGGACATCGCGTCGGATGGCTAATCCTGGAGGAGGCACGCATGATGAAATCCAAGTGTATGGACGTGATGGCGGGGCTTGCGGCGGCTGCGCTCGCCGGGTCCGCCCTGGCTGCGCCGACCGTATTGCGCGCCTCGCACCAGTTCCCCGGCGGACGGGGCGACGTGCGCGACGAGATGGTGCAGATCATCGCGCGCGACGCCAAGGCGGCGGGGGTGGACCTGGAAGTGCAGGTCTATCCGGGCGCGTCGCTCTTCAAGCCGAACGAGCAGTGGAACGCGCTCGTCAACGGCCAGCTCGACATCTCGTCCTTCCCGCTCGATTACGCGAGCGGCAAGGTGCGCGCCTTCGGCGCGACGCTGATGCCGGGCCTGGTGCGCAGCCACGAGCGCGCGGCGCGGCTGAACAATTCGCGGTTCATGAAGGACATCAAGGCGCAGATCGAGAAGGCGGGCGTCATCGTGCTCGCCGACGCGTGGCTCGCGGGCGCCATCGCTTCGAAGAAAGCCTGCATCCGCAGGCCCGCGGACATCAAGGGCCTCAAGGTGCGCTCGGCCGGCCCGACTTTCGCCGCGATGTGGCAGGCGGCGGGCGCCTCGATCGTCTCGATTCCGTCGAACGAGGTCTACAACGCGCTGCAGACCGGCGTCGCCGATGCGACCGACACCAGCTCGGGCAGCTTCGTTTCCTTCCGCATCTACGAGCAGGTGAAGTGCCTTACCGCGCCGGGGGACAACGCGCTGTGGTTCATGTACGAGCCGGTGCTCATGTCGAAGAAGAGCTTCTCGCGGTTGAACAAGGGCCAGCAAAAAGTGCTCCGCGCCGCAGGCAAGAAATCGGAAGCCTACTTCGCCAGGGAAGCGAAGGGGCTGGACGACGAGATGGTCAGGACCTTCAGGGACCACAAGGTCGAAGTCGTGACGCTGACCCGGGCGGAGTACGACCAGTGGATCAAGGTCGCGCGGCAAAGCTCCTATGAAGAGTTCGCCAAGGAAGTCCCGAACGGCAAGAAGCTGATCGACGCGGCGCTGAGCGTCAAGTAGTGCGCATGTCTCTCGGGCGGGCGCGACGCGCGGCCCGCCCCCTCTCGAGCGGAGGAGACCGGCCCTGAGCCGGCACCCATGCAGCGTTTCGTCCGCGCCGTCCGCCTGATCTCGCAGCTCTGCGGCTTCGTCGCCGCCGGCCTGATCGCCGCCGGCGTGCTGGTCGTGTGCCACATGGTGTTCGTGCGCTACGTGCTCAACCACAATACCATCTGGCAGACCGATTTCACGACGTATTGCCTGATCGCCGCCACCTTCATCGGCAGCCCCTACGTTCTCATGACGCGCGGGCACGTGAACGTCGACGTGCTGCCGCACTACATGGGAGGGCGCGCGCGCTGGTGGCTCGCCCTCTTCTCCGGGATTCTCACGCTCGCCTTCTCCATTGCGCTCGCCGCGCTCACCTTCCACTTCTGGCAGGAAGCCTGGAACAACAAGTGGGTCTCGGACACGATGTGGCGCGCGCGGCTGTGGATCCCGTATTCGTCGATGCCGATCGGGTTGGGGCTCCTGGCGCTGCAGTCGATCGCCGACCTGATCGGCTTGATTTCCGGGCGCGAGCCGCCCTTCGGCATCATTGCGGAGCGAAAGAAGGCATGAGCCCGACCACTCAAGGGCTGCTGGTCCTCGTCGTCACGCTCGCGATGCTGCTCTCGGGCGTTCCGGTGGCGTTCGGGCTGGGCGTGATGTCGATCGGGTTCATCGTCTTTTTCCAGGGCTTCGACGCGCTGCGCGTGGTGGCGGAGACCTTCTACGCGGGGCTGAACGACTTCACCCTGGTGTCGATCCCGATGTTCGTGATGATGGGCGCGGCGATCGGATCCTCGCCCGCGGGCAAGGACCTGTACGAGGCGCTCGACCGCTGGCTCTACCGGCTGCCGGGGGGCCTCGCCATTTCCAATCTCGGCGCCTGCGCGATCTTCGCGGCGCTCACCGGATCGTCGCCGGCGTGCTGCGCGGCGATCGGCAAGATGGGCATTCCCGAGATGCGCCGGCGCGGCTACCCCGACGACGTCGCGACCGGCTCGATCTGCGCGGGCGGCACGCTCGGCATCCTTATCCCGCCTTCGATCACTTTCATTCTCTACGGTATCGCCACCGAGACCTCGATCGGGCGGCTGTTCCTCGCGGGAGTGGTTCCCGGGCTGATGCTGACGGGCCTTTTCATCCTGTGGACGCTGTTCATCATCTGGAAGCGCGGGTTCCGCTCGCACGCCGTCGATTTCCGCTATAGCTGGAAGGAGAAGTTCGGCGCGGTCCCGAAGATCGCGCCTTTCATCGCCATCATCGTCGGCGTGATGTACGTGCTCTACGGCGGCGTGGCGACGCCCTCGGAGGCCGCGGGCGTGGGCGCGGCGCTGTGCGTCGTCTTCGCCGTGGTGATCTACCGGATGTGGGACGCGAAGAGCTGGTGGCGGATCCTGCGCGACACCACGCGCGAGTCGGTGATGATCCTGATGATCATCGCCGCGGCGGTGCTGTTCGGTTACATGCTGACTTCGCTCTACCTCACGCAGACGCTCGCGCAGGCGATCGCCGAGATGCACGTCAACCGCTGGGTGCTGATGCTGCTCATCAACCTGTTTCTTCTCGTGTGCGGGTTTTTCATCCCGCCCGCCGCGATCATCCTGATGACCAGTCCCATCCTCCTGCCGATCATCACAGCGGCGGGCTTCGACCCGGTGTGGTTCGGCGTGATCATGACGATCAACATGGAAGTCGGACTGATCCACCCGCCGGTGGGCCTGAACATCTACATCGTGAACGCCATCGCCCCGGACGTGCCGGTGACGACAGTCATGTGGGGCACGATCCCGTACGTGCTCTGCATGTTCCTCGCGATCGTGATCCTGTGCTTTGTCCCCGAGATCGCGACCTGGCTGCCCGATACCCTCATGGGCCCGGTGCACAAGCGCTAGGGCGCGCGCGATCGCCCGCCTACCTTCGCTTTTTGCGAGCGCGCTCGCGCCGCGTTCCAGCCGGGCGCCGCGCTGCGGGGCCGGCCGGGGGGACGGCAAGCCGGGCGAGAGTCGAAGCCTGCGCTGCGGCATCGAGCGACCAGACCGCGTCGATCAGGCGAGAGGCATCGACCCCGGGCGCGCCGAGCGCCGCGAGATCGCGAAACTTGGCCTCGAGATCCGCATCGCTCATCGGACGCTCGATGCTGCCGAGCGCGTGCTGCACGTGCGAAACGCGGATCATCGAGTCCTTCATGCGCAGGGTCACGAAGGCCTCGTCCCTCGCCACCGCGGAGTCCTGCTCGATCTCTATACGGTTGCGCAGCGCCGCGACGGCGGGCTCCGCCACGCAGGCGTCGGCGAATTGCGCGACCCCCGCGCGTCCGTGGATAAGCGCCACCGCGGCGCCGTGCTGCAAGCTCAGCTTCGCTTCCCGGCCGTCGCGCGGGGCCTTGCGGTCGGCGCGCTCGACCGCGAGCGGGTTGACCTTGATCATCACGCGCCCGGTCGCTTCCGGCGAGTAATGCCGGCGCAACTCGAGGCAGGCGTCGATCACCGGGTGCACGACCACGCCGCAGGGATAAGGCTTGTAGGCGTTGCGGCTGAGCTCCCAGCTTTCGCCGAGCCCGCCCGTGATCGCCGAGAGATTCGGCTTTTCGCCCAGCACGCGCGCGAATCCGCGCTCGCCTTCGATCGCCCGCCCGGAGGCGGTGAAATTATTTTCGGCGAGGAGCGCGGCGGCGAGGCCGTTGCGCGCGGCCGCTCCGAGGTGGAAACTTTTCGCCATGCTGCCCAGCATCTCGACCAGTCCCGCGCCCTGCGTGGCCGCGAGCCCGAGCGCCCAGGTCATGCGCAGCGCGTCGAGGCCGAGGAGCTTGCCCGCGGCGGCGGCGGCGCCGAACACCCCGCAGGTGCCGCTGATGTGCCAGCCGCGCTCGTAATGCCCCGGCGAAACGGCGCTGCCGACGCGGCATTCGGCCTCGACGCCGAGAATGAATGCGTGCAGCAGGTGCTCGCCCGATGCGGGCCGCTGCTCGGCGAGGGCGAGCAGCGCCGCCGCGACCGGTGCGCTCGGGTGGATCACGGTGGCGAGGTGCGTGTCGTCGAAGTCGAGGACGTTGGCGCTCATCGCGTTGATGAGCGCGGCGTGCAGCGCGTCCACGCGCTCGGGCCGGCCGATAAGCGCCGCTCGAGGCGCTCCGGCGTAAGGCGAGAGCGCGGCGAGCGCGCGCTCGATCGGCTCCTCGCGGCAGCCGCCGAGCGCGCAGCCCAGGTAGTTGAGCAGCGCGCGTTGCGCCTCGTGCCGCACGCCTTGAGGAAGGTCGCCCGGGCGCGAGTCGACGAGGAAGCGCGCGAGCCGGGCGGTAACGCCGTCTTCTGCCACGAGGCTCGGGGATCAGTCGGCTTTGACCCCGGCCTTCTTCACCACCGGCGCCCACTTGGCGAGCTCCCGGCGCATGAATTGCGCGAACTGCTCGGGCGTGGTGGGCGTGGCCTCTGCGCCTTGAGCGGCGAAGCGCTCGCGGATCTCGGGGAGCGCGAGGACCTTGCCGATCTCGCGGTTGAGCCGGTCGATGACCGGTTTGGGCGTGCCGGCGGGCACCATCACTCCGTACCAGAGCGACACGTCGATTTGCGGATAGCCGATTTCGGCGAAGGTCGGCGCGTCCGGCGCGAGCGGATTGCGCTTCCTGCCCGCGGCGGCAAGCACGCGCAGCTTGCCCGACTTGACGTGCGCGAGCAGCGAGGGCGCGCCGTCGAACATCACCTGCACCCGGCCCGCGATGAGGTCGGTCACCGCCGGCCCGCTGCCCTTGTATGGAACGTGCACGAGGTCCGCTCCCGTCTCGCTCTTGAATAACTCGCCGGTCAGGTGCGGCGCGCCGCCCGATCCCGAGGAGCAGAAGCTGAACGCGCCGGGCTTGGACTTGGCGAGGGCGATGAACTCCTCGGCCGATTTCGCCGGCACTTCGGCGTTCACCGCCATGATGAGCGGGATCTGGGTGAGCAGCGTGACCGGGGCCAGATCCCTGAAGGAATCGTACGGCAGCTTCGAGTAGATGAGCGGGGCGACGCCGTGCGTGGTGAAGGAATTCTGCAGCAGCGTGTAGCCGTCGGGCGGGGCCTTTGCCACCGCGTCGGCGGCGATGGTGCCGCTCGCCCCGGCGCGGTTCTCGACGAGCACCGGCTGTCCGACCGCCTCGGACAGCTTCGCGCCGACGGTGCGCGCGATGAAATCCGCGGCTCCGCCCGGCGGAACGGTGACCATGATCCGGATCGGCCGGTTCGGATAAGCGTCGGTCTGCGCGGCGACCGGGTGCGCGAGGCCGAGGAACAGCAAGGCAAATAAAACTCTCATGACGGCTTCCTTTCGGTTTGCGATGATCACTCCTTGCGGCCGAGCGCGCCGCCGGAGACCGAGCGCGGATCGCGCTCGCCCCAGCGGCCCTGCTCGACCAAGGTCAGGAACTCGAGCACGGCGCGGTTGAAAGCCTCCGGCTCCTCGAGGTTGATCGTGTGCCCGGTGCGCGGCGCGATCCACAGGCCGGCCGCGGGGATCGCGCGCTTCATGAGGAGCGCGGGCTCCAGGCACGGCTCGTCCTCGTCCCCGGCGACGATGAGCGAGGGGACGCGCATCGTCTTCATCTCGCCGACGAGGTCCCACAGCGACGGGCGCTTCATCTGCACCCCGCGCATGGTGAGCGCGTGGCCCTTGGCCGAGTGCTCGCTCATCTGCTTGACGAACTCGGCGTAGCCGCGCGGATCCTTGTTCTGGTACTGCACCCGCGCGGGCCCCGCGGTGTATTTCTTCGTCGCCGCGGCGATGCCTTCCCTTTCGAACATGTCGGCCGTCGCGGCGCAGTCGGCGATGAATTTCTCGCGCGCGTCCGGCGCCGCCCCGTAGCCGCAGCCCGCGATCACGAGCGAGCGCGCCCGCTTCGGATAGGCGAGACCCGCGTGCAGCGTCGCGAAGCCGCCCATCGAGAGGCCCGCGATATGCGCGCGATCGATCTTGAGATGATCGAGTACCGCGATGATGTCGTCGCGCGCGCTCGCCTGGGAGTACTTGCCCTGGTCGTCGGGCGCGTCGGAGAGCGCATAGCCGCGGGCGTCATACGTGATGCAGCGGTAGCGGCGCGCGAAAAACCTTATCTGCGGCTCCCAGCTGCGGTGGTCCCCCGCGAACTCGTGCACGAAGATCAAGGGGGCGCCGCCGCCCGTCTCCTCGTAATAGAGCCTGACACCGTCGTTCGCGGTCGCGTAAGGCATTCTTCAATACGAGCGCGGCAGCTGCAGCACGTGCTCGGCAAGATAGCAGAGCACGAGGTTGGTCGAGATCGGCGCGATCTGGTATAGGCGCGTCTCGCGGAACTTGCGCTCGACGTCGTACTCCTCGGCGAAACCGAAGCCGCCGTGGGTCTGCAGGCACATGTCGGCGGCCTGCCAGGAGGCCTCGGCGGCGAGCTGCTTGGCCATGTTCGACTCCGGTCCGCATGGCTTGCCGCTCTCGTAGAGCAGCGTCGCGCGCTCGACCATAAGCGCGGCGGCCTCGGTCGCCATGTAGGCGCGCGCGATCGGGAATTGCACGCCCTGATTTTGCCCGATCGGGCGGCCGAACACCTTGCGTTCGTTGGCGTACGCGGTCGCCTTGGCGATGAACCAGCGCGCATCGCCGATGCATTCGGCGCCGATCAGGATGCGCTCGGCGTTCATGCCGTCGAGGATGCAGCGGAAGCCCTTGCCTTCCTCGCCGACCAGGTTCTCGGCGGGCACCTCGAGGTTGTCGAAGAAGATCTCGGTCGTCGCGTGGTTGATCATGGTGCGGATCGGACGGAGGGTGAGGCCCTTGCCCAGCGCCGCTTTCATGTCGACGAGAAACACCGACATGCCGTCGGTTTTCTTCTGCACCTGCTCGCGCGGCGTGGTGCGCGCGAAGAGCAGCATCAGGTCGGAGTGCTCGGCGCGCGAGGTCCAGACCTTCTGGCCGTTGACGACGTAGCGCTCGCCTTTCCGCACCGCGGTGGTGCGGATCGACGAAGTGTCGCTGCCCGCCGAGGGCTCGGTGATGCCGAAAGCCTGCAGCCTCAGCTCGCCCTTGGCGATCTTCGGCAGGTATTTCTTCTTCTGCGCCTCGCTGCAGTGGCGCAGCACCGTGCCCATGGTGTACATCTGCGCGTGGCAGGCCGCGCCGTTCGCCCCGCTGCGCTGGATTTCCTCCAGGATCGCCGCGGCGGCCGAGAGTCCCAGGCCCGCGCCGCCGTATTCCTCGGGAATGAGGCAGGAGAGATAACCGCTTTCGGTGAGCGCGCGCACGAACTCGGTCGGGTAGCGCCGCTCGCGGTCGAGCTCGCGCCAGTATTCCATCGGGAAGCTCGCGCAGAGCTTCGCCACGGCGTCGCGGATTTCGCTCAAGTTCTGTTCGCGAGCGGTCATTTCGTCTCCGTCCGTACAGGTTATCATAGCGGTCACATCGATCTGCAATCCGGTCTTCCGCCATGCCCCACGTACCGGCTTCCACCGCGCTTTCGCGCTTTCGCATACTGGACCTCTCGCGCGTGCGCGCCGGGCCGACCTGCGTGCGCCAGCTCGCCGACTTCGGCGCGGACGTGATCAAGATCGAGTCGCCGCCGGGGCTGGAGGCCCCGATGGGCGGACCGAGAGAAGGCCCGGACTTCCAGAACCTGCATCGCAACAAGCGCTCGATCACGCTCAACCTCAAGGACGGAGAAGGCGTGCAGATCTTCATGAAGCTCGCGAAGACCGCCGACGTCGTGGTCGAGAACTACCGGCCCGACGTGAAGGTTCGCCTGGGCATCGATTACGAGTCGTTGGAAAAGGCGAACCCCCGTATCGTGCTCGCGAGCATATCCGGGTTCGGCCAGGACGGGCCCTATCGCGACCGGCCGGGATTCGACCAGATCGCGCAAGGCATGGGCGGCTTTATGTCGATTACAGGACTCCCTGGACAGGGGCCGGTGCGCGCCGGCACCGCGATCGCCGACGTCTCGGCGGGCCTGTTCGCCGCGCTGGGAATCATGACCGCGCTCCTCGAGCGCGAAGTGTCGGGCCGAGGGCAGTGGGTGCAGTCCTCGCTCCTCATGTCGCAGATCGCGCTGCTCGACTTCCAGGCGGCGCGCTACCTGATGAAGGGCGAGGTCCCGGGCCAGGCGGGAAACGATCATCCGACCAGCATGCCGACCTCGGCGTACAAGACGAAAGACGGCTACATGAATATCGCCGCGACCGGGGAAGCGATGTGGCGGCGCGTCTGCGAGGGCATCGGGCGCAAGGACCTCCTCGAGCGCGAAGATTTCAAGGGCGAGGTCAACCGCTCGAAGAACCGCGCCGCGCTGAATGCGGAGATCAACAAGGCGCTCGCGGCCCGCACGACCGCCGAGTGGATCGAAATCCTCGCCGCCGCGGAAGTGCCCTGCGGGCCGATCTACGCCATCGACCAGATGTTCGCCGATCCGCAGGTGCGGCACATCGAGGCGGCGGTGAAGGTGAAGAGCCCGAAGCTCGGAGAATTTCGCATCGTCAATCAGGCGCTGAAGCTTTCGCGCACGCCGGCGACGATCGCCGCCGCGCCGCCCGAGCTCGGCGAGCACACCGCCGAAGTGCTCGCCGAGCTGGGATACGACGAGGCGGCGATCGAGGCGCTGCGGCACAGGAAGGTGATATAGGATGGAATCATGGCCGATCTGATCATTCGCCGCGAGGGCGCAACCGGATTCATCGTATTTTCCAATCCTTCGAAGCGCAACGCGCTCACCTACGACATGTGGAAGCGCGTGCCGGAGGCGGTGGCGCAGCTGGAACGCGACGGCGATGTGCGCATCATCGTGGTGCGGGGGGACGGCGACACCGCGTTCGCCGCCGGCGCCGACATCTCGGAATTCGACCGGATGCGCGATTCGGGCGGCGCGACCGCGAGCTACAACGAGGCGGTCGACGACGCCAACGCGTCGCTGTTCATCTGCTCGAAGCCGACGCTTGCCAGCATCCGCGGGCCCTGCATCGGCGGAGGCCTGGAGATCGCCGCGCATTGCGACGTGCGTTTCTGCGCGGACGACGCCATCTTTTCGCTGCCCGCTGCGCGCCTCGGCATGGGCTATGCGTATGCGAGCATCGTGCGCATCGAGCAGCTGATCGGCCCCGCCTACTGCGCCGAGATGGTGTTCTGCGGGCTACGCTACTCGGCGCAGGAAGCGCTGCACATGCGACTGGTGAACCGCGTCGCGCCCGTGGCCGAGCTCGACCGCGTGGTCGCCGAATATTGCCTGGCGGTCGCCGAGAACGCGCCGCTCACCGTCGCCGCCATGAAACGCGCCCTGGTCGAGAGTTACAAAGACCGGACCGAGCGCGACATGCGCACGGTGCGCACGATGATCGACAACTGCTTCAGCAGCGACGATTACCGGGAAGGGCGCAGGGCGTACCAGGAAAAGCGCAAGCCGGTGTTCAGGGGAAGGTAGCCCGCATATTTCCGCCGGCCTCGACGAATCATTCGCCGCTCCACTTCGGCGGGCGCTTGTTCAGGAACGCATCCATGCCTTCCCGAAAATCCCGGCTCATGTAGCACATGAGAATGAGGTCCTCGCCTTGCTCGCGTGACAGGCGCTCCTGCAGGCGCCGCAGCGCTTCTTTCGTCGAGCGCAGCGTCAGGGGCGCATTGCCCGCGATAAGCCGGCCGAGCTCGCCCGCCCGGCGCTCCAGCTCCGGCGAGTCTTCCACGACCTCGTTCAGCAAACCGAACTTGAAGGCTTCGTCGGCATCCAGCAGCCGCGCGGTGAAAATGAGGTCCTTTACGCGCGCCGGACCGATGAGCGCCGCCAGCCGGCCGAGACTGGACATGGACAGGCAGTTGCCGAGCGTCCGCGCGATCGGAAATCCGAACCTCGCCGTCCTCGTCGCAATCCGCAGATCGCAGCAGGCCGCGATCGCCGCGCCGCCGCCGGTGCACGCGCCGGCGATGGCTGCAATGGTCGGAACGCGGCATCGCTCGAGCGCGGAGAGGATCCGATCGATTTGCGATTCGTAGTCGAGCGCGTCCTGCGGCGCCTTGAAGGCGCGAAACTGATTGATGTCCGTGCCCGAGGCAAACGCCTTGTCGCCCTGGCCGGTCAGAACCAGGGCCCTGAGCGACCGATCGGTGTCGGCGGCGTCGCAGATTTCCTTGAGGCGCTCGTACATCGCAAAGGTGAGCGCGTTTCTCGCCTGGGGCCGATTGAAGGTCACGCGGCCGATTCCATCGTGCACCTCGTACAGAAGGTCGTCTCCGGCGGCCGCGTCCCTTCGGACGGTTTTCGAGTCGGTCACACAGTGCCTTTCCAGTCGTCGCCGATGATCTTGCCATACTTTTGGCCGCCGGTTGCGCGCGCGGCGCGCAAAGCCTTGCGCGTGTATTCGCTCATATTGCGGACTTGACGAGCGGTTTCCTCAGCCGCGCGAAGCCGCCGGCGATCAGCGGCCAGAAGAGCAGAACGAGCGCGAGCGTCGTGATGGATCCGACCAGGCCGTTCGACCAGAACACCCGCAGATCGCCCTGCGCCCCGATCATCGAGAGGCGAAACGAGTCCTCGGCGCGGTTGCCGAGCACGAGAGCGAGCGTGAACGGGGCGAGCGGGATCCCGATCTTCTTGAAGACATAGCCGACGACGCCGAAGACGAGCATCAGCCAGATGTCGAACATGGCGTTCTGGATGGCGAAAGCGCCGATCGCGCAGGATACCACGATCATCGGCGCGATCGCCGCGAACGGCACGCGCAGGACGGCGGCGAACAGCGGCACGGTGCTGAGAACGAGGACAAGGCCCACCACGTTGCCGAGATACATCGACGCGATCAGGCCCCAGACGAAGCCCTTGTGCTCGACGAACAGGAGCGGCCCCGGGTTCAAGCCCCACACCATCAGGCCGCCGAGCAGGATCGCAGCCGTCCCCGATCCCGGAATGCCGAGCGCGAGCATCGGCAGAAGCGCCGAGGTGCCGGAGGCGTGCGCCGCCGTCTCCGGCGCGAACACGCCCTCGATGCGGCCCTTGCCGAACGACTCCTTGTCCTTGGAGAAGCGCTTGGCGAGGTTGTAGCTCATGAAGGAGGCGGCGATCGCTCCGCCCGGCGTGATGCCGAGCCAGCAGCCGAT
>DASPXL010000269.1:0-2978 GCA_035637375.1 Burkholderiales bacterium | reverse complement strand
CGGCTATACAGAGGCGACATCCTGCTCGACGGCAACAGCCTCGTGGGCGTCCCGGTCTATGCGCGCGCGCTGCGCGGGCTCGGCTACGTGCCGCAGGAGCGCGAGATCTTCCCCTCGCTCAGCGTGCGCGAGAATCTCGAGATCGCGGCGCGGCCTGGACACTGGACGCAGGGGCGCGTGTTCGAGATGTTTCCCAACCTCAGGGAGCGGCTCGGCAACATGGGCAATCAGCTCTCCGGCGGCGAGCAGCAGATGCTCTCGATCGCGCGCGCTCTCCTGACCAACCCGTCGGTGCTGCTGATGGACGAGCCGACCGAGGGCCTCGCGCCGGTGATCGTCGAGGCGCTCACCGCGGTGCTGATCCGGCTGCGCGCCGAGAGCGCGCTCTCGATCATCCTGGTCGAGCAGAACAGCCGCGTGGCGCTCGCCTTCTCGGACCGCACCGTGGTCATGAGCAAGGGCCGCATCGTCTATGACGGCGCCTCGGCGGCGCTGCGCGACGACCCGGAGAAGCTCGCGCAGTTCGTGGGAGTTACCGAGGCGGGCTGAGATGTTGATGTTTTCCTCGAACGGAGCCGCGAGTCCTCCCTCGCCCCGCTTGCGGCTATCGGATTCACACATTTTGGAGCCTCAGCGTAGTGCCGTATTTGATGCGCCGGAAGTCATCCAACCCCCGACGCATCACTTTGGGGCCGGGCTTTCCGTAGTAGCCGGTCCATCCGCCGAGCCGGGCGATGACCCAGGCAGCGAAGGCAAGGGAGCCTTTCGGATGAGGGTTCTTTTGAGGAGCCGTTGCGCCTTCAAGGCGCGCCGAAAGAGCTTCGAGGATTGGCTGATCGTCCGGTTCGAAGGCATCGGTGAGTTGCTGGTCAGTGGTGCCATCACGTGCCTTGACCAATTGCATCACAGTGACTGCCGCAATGGCCACTGCGGTCACGAACTTTATCATCGCTTGCGGATCGCCGATGTCGGCTTCCTCGATATCGAAGCCGGCGGTCTTGAGCAGACGGAAGAATTCTTCGATGCTCCAGCGCATTCGATAAAGATCAACGATTCTGTGAGCCTCGCCCAGGCTCGTGACCACATGCGTCGTAAGAAGTCGCCAATGCAGCGGCTTGCCGTCTTCTGGTGTCGAGACCTCGCGAACATCGATCAGCATCAAGCCGATTGTTTGGGGCAGATCGCGCGCCGCTCCGTGCAGCGGCTTGCGCAACTCGACCGGCGAGAAGCGTATGGCGAGCTCCGCGATCCGCTCCTTGCGGCCTGGTGCAGCAGGGATTTTCACGCGGATCCGACCCGCCTCCGGCAAGCCGTCAATGAACGTAAAGAGAAGCAGGCCCTCCGCATCGCTTTCGATCTTCCGATTTTGGCAGGCTCGTACAATCAAATGCGCGTTCGCAGGGCGCCGCGCAAAGTGCTCATAAATATCGCTTTCCCGGTCCGATACGACTGTGATGCTCTTCGCCGCCGCCAAGACGTCATTGGCGCGCGCTGCCACGTCGAGCCAGCGCTGCGATTCCTTGTCGCGCGTCGCGCGCGAGCGTCGTGGCGGCGTGGCCTGGCCATCGTCTCGGTTCCAGACCTTGGCTTCGATCAAGCCCAGCAGTGCGTTGCTTCCGATCTCAAGGACCAGGGCAGCGTGCAGCAGCAGACCGCCCAATGCCCCGCCTTTCCCGACCGGACCATAACCATTCTCGCGCGCTCGTCGGCCCCCCAGCGTCAGCTCGCTCGTGTCCTGAACGACGACGATATCGCGACCCGCAACCCGGGCGGCCGTGCCCGCTGCCGCGTGGCACACCATCTCGCCAGCCGTCACAGCATGATTCCGCAGAAAGCGCGTGAACCGCACTTCCTGCGCCCGTCGTCCCGCAAGCCGCCGGATACACGAGCAAGGCCGCTCGACAAGGGCCGCATGCAAGGCGACCCCCCTTTTTCCAGGCGGCGGTCGCCAAATCGCCCCAGTCCAAGCTCGATCGCCATGTCCGCCTCCGCGAATCAATCCTTGACCCACGGAATCAGCCCGCCGAACTATCGGCAATCGGGATGTGTGCATACGATAGCCGCAAGCGGGACGAGGCGAGCCGCGGCGCGGGCAGCGCTCAAGCTGAAAAGTGGTGGCGCTGCTAAGGCTGCTAGAACTGCTAGAACAAACTGAGCTGTTGGTTTTCCGGCTTGCGGCGCGGCAGCTCAGCGCGCTGGTGCTTGAGCAGTTCCTGCTCGATATCAGCGAGGAACGGCGATGCCTCGAGCTGACGCATCCGCCCGCGCCAGAGCCGCTGGCGGGCGCGCGAGAGGATCAGCCGGTCCTTGGCGCGCGTCATGCCAACGTAGAACAGGCGGCGCTCCTCGGCGAGCGCCGCGTCATCAGGCTCGCTCCAGTGGAGAGGAAGGATCCCGTCCTCGAGCCCGACGATGAACACGACCGGGAACTCGAGCCCCTTGGCGGCATGCAAGGTCAGCAAGGACACGCGGTCGGCGCGCGGGTCGTAAAAGTCGGTGTCGGTCGCGAGCGCGACGTCGTCGAGGAAGCGCGCGCGATCGCGGCCGCAGGTTTCGGCCAGTGCGATGAGCCGCGCCAGCGCCAGGCGCAGGGCACCCTGATCGATGCGGTCGTCGGCCTGGAGCTGCGCGGCGGCGCGGCGCAACTCGTTCGCAATCGGCTCGGCGCCGTCGATTCCGTCGCCGCCGTGGTGCAGCAGCGCCTGCACGGCGGGCTCGTCGGCGAGCGCGCCGTGCCCGGCCTGCTTGAACGGCAGGCCGGAACGCTCGAAGGCCAGGCTCACCGCCGCGGCCTGCGCGGCGGTGCGGAACAGGACCGCAAAGTCGGCGAACGAATAGCTGCGCTCGGCGACGCCGTCCGAGCGCGCGCTGTCGATCGCAAAGAAGCTTGCGCCGCCGATCATGCGCTCGATCGCCACCACGATGGCTTCCGCCTCGACCGCTTCGGTCGGCGCCGCGTGGATGGTGATGCGCTCGCG
>DASPXL010000268.1:0-3081 GCA_035637375.1 Burkholderiales bacterium | reverse complement strand
GGTTCGAGTACTGCGCTCATAAATCTCTCCTGATGCTCCTCCAGACGATGCGCTTTCGACGCATGCATAATACCCCCGAATGCAGGCTGTGGAACTCACCATCCTCGTCGGCACGATGACCGGCACGGCGCAACTCGTCGCGCAGGAAGTCGAGCTGATCCTCGACGGCGCCGACGCCAAGATTCGCACCCGCCCGATGGACGGACTCGACGCGAGCGTATTTGCCGGCGGAGGCCTCTTCCTGATCTGCTCCTCGACCTACGGCCAGGGTGACGTGCCCGACAACGCCAAGAGGCTCTACGAATCGCTGCAGGCTTCGCGGCCTGATCTTTCGGGAGTGCACTACGGCGTGATCGCGCTCGGCGACCGCACCTACGCGGACACTTTTTGCAACGGCGGCCGGCGCTTCGACGCGGTCCTCTCGGGGCTGGGGGCCAAGCGCATCGGCGACATCCTGCTGCACGACGCAAGCGCCGGGACGATGCCCGAGGAGCTGGCGGCGGAGTGGGCGGGGAAATGGATTAGAGAAGTTCGCGAAAGGATCCAGCAGGCCGCATAGCCCGCACTTTGATAACGGCACAGCGCAGCGCATGTTCCCGATCCACACCGGCAGACCTCCGACGATCGCCCCGAATGGCATGGTCGTCTCGCCGCATTCGCTCGCCTCCGCGGCCGGCGTCGATGCGCTGCGCGCGGGAGGCTCGGCGGTCGACGCCGCGATCGCGGCGGGCGCCGCGCTGTGCGTGCTTTATCCGCACATGACGAGCGTGGGAGGTGACGCGTTCTGGCTGATCTACGATGCCCGGGCGCGCCGCGTGCGCTACCTGAACGGCGGCGGGCGCGCCGCGAAGAGCGCGGGCATCGGCTGGTTCCGCTCGCGCGGCATGAACGAGATCCCGCTGCGCGGCTTTCTTCCCGCGACGCTGACCGTTCCGGGCGCGGTCGCGAGCTGGTGTGCCGTGCACGAGGAGTTCGGCCGGCTGCCGCTCGCGCGGGATCTCGTCGCAGCGATCGGGTACGCGCGCGAGGGATTTCCCGTGACCGCGCGGCTCGCTCGCGCGATCGAGTTGCACGCGGCCGAGAACGCTCTCAACGCTCACGCTCTTGCGGTCTTCGTTCCCGGCGGCGCCGCGCCGCGCGCGGGCGACAAGCTCCTCAACCGCGGGCTCGCGCTCGTGCTGGAGAGGATAGCAACAGCCGGACGCGGGGGCTTCTATGAGGGGGAGACGGCGCGTGCGCTCGCGAGCTTTTCGCGGTCGGGAGGCGGGTTCTTCGAAGAGGCGGACTTTAGCGCGCAGCAGGCGAGCTGGGGCGAGCCGCTCTGCGGGACCTACCGGGGCGTCGAGATTTTCGAGACGCCCGCGCCGACCCAGGGCTTTACCGTGCTCGAGATGCTCAATCTCGTCGAGCCCTACGAGATCGGCGGGATGGATCCCCTCGGCCCCGATGCCGCGCACCTGCTCGTGCAGGCGAAGCAGATCGCCTACCACGACCGCGACCGGCTGCTCGCCGATCCCGAGTTCCAGCCGGTGCCCGTCGAGCGGCTGATCTCGAAGCCGTATGCGGCCGAGCGCCGGGGCCTTATCCGCGCCGACCGCGCGCTGCCCTGGGACCTCGTTCCCTCCTACGGCACGCTCGCCGGCGACACCGTGTTCATCGGTGCGGTCGACGCCGAGGGCAACGCCGCCGCGCTGATCCAGAGCCTCTACTTCACCTTCGGCTCGGGCGTGGTCGCGGGCGATACCGGCATCGTGCTCCAGAACCGCTCGGCGTATTTCTCGCTCGATCCGCAGCATCCCAACCGCCTCGAGCCCGGCAAGCGCCCGATGCACACGCTGATCGCTTCGATGGCGCTCAAAGACGGCCGGCCGTGGCAGGTGCTCGGCTGCATGGGCGCGGACGGCCAGCCGCAGATCCACCTGCAGAGCTACGTCGGCCTCGTCGATTTCGGCTTCGATATCCAGCAGACGCTCGAGATGCCGCGCTGGCTCTCCGGGCGTTTCAACATCGGCGATTCGCGCGACCTGCTCAACATCGAAGGGCGCTTCCCGGAGGCGACCGTCAGGGAGCTCGAGCGAAAGGGGCACGCGGTGAACCGCTGGCCCGACTGGTGCGAACTCGCCGGCCACGCGCACGGCATCACCATCGACCCGCAATCGGGCATGCGCATGGGCGGCGCCGACCCGAGAAGCGACGGCGCCGCTATCGGTTACTGAGCGCCCGGCACTTCGCGCCAAAGCTCGTTCAGGCGCTGCGCAAACCGCGTCCCCAGCGCTTCGTCCTCGTGCATGAAGTAGACGTAGGTGCGGGCGAGGCGCTGCGCCGCGATTCGCTCGACCCAGGGGCGCAGATCGCCGTCGTCGTAGTGAGTGCGTCGCAGGCGCACGTAGCCCCAATCCGAGGTGACGACGAACGGCGTATCGCCTTCGTCGGTGTCGGTGACGCACAGCATCGCGCCGCGGGAGCGAAGCGCCTCGTACACGTCGTCGCTTTGCCAGGATTCGTTGCGAAACTCGAAGGCCGAGCGCATGCCTGCGGGCAGCAGGCCGAGAAAGTCCGTCAGCCGGGGAAGGTCCTTCTTGAGGTAGGGAGGCAACTGGAAAAGCAGAACGCCGAGCTTCCCGCCCAGGGCTTGAGCGCGGCGCACGAGCTCGGCTGTGTCCGGTCCGGCCTCGCGCAGGCGCTTCTCGTGGGTGATGCGCCGCGGCGCCTTGAGCGTGAAAGTAAAGTGAGCCGGGACCTCGTTCGCCCAGCTCGACAGCATCGACTCGGCCGGCATCCGGTAGAACGTGTTGTTGATCTCGACCGTGGCGAAGCGCTCGGCGTAGTAGCGCAGCATCGCGTCCCCGGGGAGCTTCTCCGGGTAAAAGTGGCCGAGCCACTCCTTGTAGGAGAAGCCGCTCGTTCCTGCCAACACCTGCATCGTCTTTGCTCCTAGAATTCGCGCATGCCACCTCGCACTCCGGCGGGCAAGCGCGCGAAAGCGGCGGAAGCCGCCGCGCCGCTCAGCGAGTACTCCGCCAAGCGCGCCTTCGATGCGACTCCCGAGCCCGCGCCAGCGGTGGCGTCGGGCGCCGGACC
>DASPXL010000267.1:0-2011 GCA_035637375.1 Burkholderiales bacterium | reverse complement strand
GCGCGTATTTCGTGCGCCGCGACTCCAAGGACGAGCTCTACCGGCGCGTGCTCGAGCGCTACATCGCGATGGCGACCGAGGCGGGCGTTCCGCAGGCGGTCTTCCCCGAGGGCGGCCTCACGCGCGACGGCCGCATGCGCGCGCCGCGGCTCGGCGTGATCGACTACATGATGCGCGGCTTCAGACTGGACGGCGAGCACGACCTCGTCTTCGTTCCGCTCGGGATCAACTACGACCGCGTGCTCGAGGACCGTAGCCTCCTGCTCTCGCTCGACCCGGAAGCGCCGCGCGTGGGTCGCGCGAGGGTCCTGTGGAACACGCTCGTCTTCGCCGCGCACAACCTGAGGCTGATGCTGAAGAGCGGGTGGCACCGCTTCGGCTACGCGTGCGTCAACTTCGGCTCGCCGATCTCGATGCGGACATACTGCCGGGAACGCGGCGTCGATTTCCAGAAGCTCTCGGGCGAGGCGCGCAGGCGCGAAACGGCCGCGCTCGGGGCCCATCTCATGGAAGCGGTCGGCCGCGTCGTGCCGGTGGTGCCCGTGCCGCTGATGGCGACCGTGTTCGTGGGGAACCCGGAGCGCCGGCTCTCGGCGCTCGAGCTGAAGGCCGAGGTCGGGCGGCTGCTCGAGGGGCTCGAGCGCGCCGGAGCGCGCGTCTACGTGCCGCGGCGCGACCTCGACTACGCGCTCGACGTGGGCTTGAGGATGCTGCTCATGCGCCACCTCGTCGACGAGAGCGAAGGGCTGTACCTCGCGCGCGAGAACGAGCTGCCGCTGCTGCGCTACTATGCCAACTCGATCGCGCACCTTTTGGCCCAGTCCTCGATTTTGAAGCCCCTATCCAAAGGAGGAGAACCATGAAAATCGCATCGTCCTTGGCAGCCATGAGCGCGGCGGTCGCATTGGCGGGATCGGCCGCCGCGCAGCAGCACAATCCCCCCGAGGTCCGCCGCGTCGTCACGAAGCTCGATTCGTCGGGCAAGGCGGTGGCGATGTTCGACGGCAAGGTCCAGCTGGCGAGCTTGCGCTCGCCCAATCCCGCCGGCGAGATGTGGGTCACCGAAAGCGGCCCGCCCGACTTCTCCTGGACGGAGGACCGCGGCAAGACCAAGGTGGGTCTCGTCCCGCCCAGGAACGGCACGATCTTCCGCATCGTGGATTTCGTGCCCACCACCCCCAAGATCGAGAGCATGGACATCAACACGATGACGAAGGTCGTCGGCGAGCACGCGCCGAAGAAGGGGCTGCCGCCGCGGCACCCGATGATGCACCGGACGCGCAGCCTCGATTACGCGATCATCCTGTCCGGCGAGATCGACATGCTGCTCGACGACGGCGAAGTCCATCTCAAGGCGGGCGACGTGGTCGTGCAGCAGGCGACCAACCACGCCTGGGTGAACCGCAGCGGCAAGCCCTGCCGGGTCGCCTTCATCCTGATCGATTCGCGGGAGCCGTGACCGGCGGCTCGGTCCCCGGGGAGCCCGCCCGGGCGGAGATTGATATGAGGCGGCGTGGCGGCTAGGATTGCACGAGTGATCAGCGATCCGAAGGAAACTCCAAGGCCGGCGAGCACCGATGGGACGCGCAGCCGCGCGTGGATCTGGGTGTGCCTGCTTCTCCTTGTGGCCGTCACCTGGACGCCGGTGTTCGGCATCCATCTCTACAAGATGTCCCTCGCTGACCCCGGTACGGGAATGGTCGTTGTCGTGTTCTCGCCGGCCTTGGACACGCGCGGGTTGTTTCGCAGCGTCGCCGACGCCGGGGGATCGCTGGTGAGGCCCGTGCCCTGGTTTCCCCGGATGTGGGTCGCCCGGTCCCTGGAACCCGGTTTCGTCGGCCGCCTCAGGGAAAGGGGGGCTTGGGGAGTGTATTCCACCGACCTGTTGAGCGCGCGCGCGCTTCTGAGTTGCTCCGGGATCGTGTCGCCACCGGCCGAACCGTCACGTCCGGCGCCGTAGTATTTTCCGGAAGCCCTCGACGATTTCCTCCGCCTTGTGCGGCGACGTAAA
>DASPXL010000266.1:0-5429 GCA_035637375.1 Burkholderiales bacterium | reverse complement strand
GTTTTTGCCCAGCAGCCCGCGCCGGTGCAGGTCACGTGGCTCGGATATATGAACACCAGCGGCCTGACGCGCATCCAGTATCGCATCTGCGACGGATACACGGACCCGCCGGGCACGGCCGATCGGCTCCATACCGAAACTCTCGTCCGGCTTGCCTTCGCGCAATGGTGCTACCGCCCCTATATTTCGATCGATACCGCAACCCGGCCCCCGGTCGAGCGCAACGGCTACATCACGTTCGGATCGTTCAACCAGGTTTCAAAAGTCTCTTCGCTGGCGCGCCGGCTCTGGGCGGAGATCCTCATGCGGCTGCCCGATTCCCGCCTGGTCGTCGACCGCGCGTCGAGAGGCGCGGCCCAAGACGGCCTGTTGCGGGACCTGGAGACCGCGGGGGTCGCGGCGGGCAGGATTTCATTCCGTCAGCCTGTCGCGCTGGAGGAATATTTTCGCAGGTTCGATGATGTTGATATCGCGCTCGACACGATGCCGTACAGCGGCTGCACCACCACTTGCGATACGCTTTGGATGGGCGTTCCCGTGGTGACCCTTCCCGGGTCCGGTTCCGTGACGCGAGGCACGGCGAGCATCCTCTCGGTTACGGGCCTGGCTGATTGGATCGCTCCGACCCGCGAAGATTACGTGCGGCTGAATCTCGAGCTTGCGCAAGACCGCGCGAGACTTGCCGAGCTTCGCGGATCGCTGCGCGAAAGGATGCGTGCGTCGCCGATCATGGACGAGCCGCGATTTGCCCGCGAAATGGAGGGCGCGTATCGGACCATGTGGCGCCGGTGGTGCAGCGGCGGGAACTGAATTTCCTGCGAGCGAGTTTTCCAGCTGATGTATGCGATAATTTGTTTTTCCAGCGCCGCGCCCGCATGTTCGGAAACTGGTTCGATTGCAAGGAGGTGGACGAGTTCGCCGATACGATCGTGGCCGATCTGGTGAAGCGCTTCCCGCCTTCCGGCGTGGGCGTCCCGGCGAAGAAGGCGGCGGAGCGGCTGAAGAGGACGCACGACACGATATTCGCCCGCATCGAGGCGTTCGCCCGTTCGCGGCAGCTGAATCTGTACAAGAAGGCGCATCTCGGAAACCGCGTCAAATGGGCGCTGAAGGAAGCGGGATACCCGGAGGAATTCGTCGATGCGCTGACCTACGAGCTGGTGACCGTGGTCACGCTCGTGTCGGGCAGGCGCGGCAAGGTCGGTCCCTGACCGGCCACCGGCGCCGCGGTTGACTTTGGGCCGGGGACGCCTAGCATAGGGCGAAGACGCGGGCGAAATCCGCGTCTCACGGCTGGACGAATTCATGGTCGCGACCTCCCCCGAGAAGCCGGCAGTCGACGTCGAAGCGCTCGCCGCTGCGCTGCGCGCGCTCGGCATGCTCTACGGCGCAAGCCAGCCGCTCGCGCAGACGATCGCCGGCGCAAAAGACGAGGCCGAGGCGATCCGCATGTATGTCGAGCGCGAGCGTCCGCACCTGCTTTCCTGCTACGACATCGAAACGCTGGTGAAGATGGTCCAGGCGGCGCGCGAATCGAGCGCCGAAGCGAAAGCGGGAGTGGAGCAATTCAGCCCCAAGTGATCTAGCACGCCGAGATGTCTCGTCTGCGCTGCGGCGGCAGGCGAGGTCGATTGACCGGAATCAAGAAACCCGAAACTCGCGAGCGGCGCCTGTGGAAATTCCGGGACCGTGCGCGTAATCTATTGATCGAACATCACAAGCGAGGACACGTGAGCAGCGAGGCGATTCCCGTTCGGACGGTCAAAGTGCGTTCCCGGCCGAAGGGCCGCGCGGTCGATCCGAAGGCGCTCGAGGAAGTGCGCGCGCTGCTCGGGGACGCGCCGCGCCGTCGCGATCTTCTGATCGAGCACCTGCACCGCATCCAGGACCACTACGGCCACCTCTCTGCCCGGCACCTGGTCGCGCTCGCCGCGGAGATGAAGCTCGCGATGACCGAGGTGTACGAGGTCGCCACCTTCTACCATCACTTCGACGTGGTGAAGGAAGGAGACAGCGCTCCGCCCGCGCTGACCGTGCGCGTGTGCGACTCGATCGCCTGCGAGATGGCCGGTGCGCGCGAGCTGCTCGCGAAGCTGCCCGCGATCCTCGGAAGAGACGTGCGCGTCCTCCCGGCGCCCTGCGTGGGCCGCTGCGAGACGGCGCCGGTCGCGGTCGTCGGGCAGAATCCCCTTCCGAGCGCAAACGCCGACGCGGTCGCGTCGCTGGTAAAGGCAAAAGCCCTCAAGCATCCCGGTCCCGGCGGTGCGCATCCGAAACTCGAAATCGTGAGTCCGAAGTGCGTCGATTACGCACAGTACCGCGCGAAAGGCGGTTACAAGCTCGCCGAAGCCTGCATGTCGGGTGCGAAAAAGCGCGAGGACGTGATCGCCGTCATGGAGAATTCCGGGCTGCGAGGTCTGGGCGGCGCCGGATTTCCCGCCGGCCGCAAATGGAAGGCCGTCCTCGCGGAGCCCGCGCCGCGCCTTCTCGCGGTCAACATCGACGAGGGCGAGCCGGGAACGTTCAAGGACCGCTGGTATCTCGAGCGCGATCCGCACCGGTTTCTCGAAGGCGCGCTGATCGCCGCGTGGGCCGTCGATATCGCGGAAATCTACATCTATCTGCGCGACGAATACCATGGCTGCCGCGCGATCCTCGAAAAAGAGATCGCCGCGCTGCAGTCGGGCCCGCCGTTCAAGCCGCCGCCCATCCATCTTCGGCGCGGCGCGGGCGCCTATATCTGCGGCGAGGAATCCGCGATGATCGAATCGATCGAGGGCAAGCGCGGCATGCCGCGGCTGCGCCCGCCCTATGTCGCGCAAGTGGGCCTGTTCAACCGGCCCACGCTCGAGCACAACATGGAGACGCTGCACTGGGTGCGCGAGATACTCGAGCGGGGCGCGGACTGGTTCGCGTCCCAGGGCCGGCACGGCCGAAAGGGGCTGCGCTCGTTCTCGGTGAGCGGCCGCGTGAAGAAGCCCGGGGTTCATCTCGCGCCTGCCGGCATCACGGTGAAGGAACTGATCGCCGAATACTGCGGAGGAATGCTCGACGGGCACACGTTCTACGGCTACCTGCCGGGCGGCGCGTCCGGCGGCATCCTTCCGGCCTCGATGGCCGACGTCCCGCTCGACTTCGACACGCTCAACCAGTACGGCTGCTTTATCGGCTCGGCCGCGGTGGTGATTCTTTCCGACCGCGACCGCGCCACTGCCGCGGCGCGCAACTTGATCAAATTCTTCTCCGAGGAATCCTGCGGCCAATGCACGCCCTGCCGCGTGGGCGCCGCCAAGGCGCTGAAGCTGATTGAAAAGCCGAATTGGGACCAGCCGCTGCTGAAGGAGCTGTCGCAGGCTATGATGGATGCCTCGATCTGCGGCCTGGGGCAGGCCGCGCCCAATCCGGTGCTCTCCGTGATGAAATATTTTCCTCAGGAACTCGTGAGGTAGCCGATGGACCGAATCAGCACGGCGCAGGCGGCGACGATGCCCGTTGAGTTCAAGCTCAACGGCAGGACCGTCGTCGGTCGCTCGGATGAAACCATTATCGAGACCGCAAAGCACTACGGCATCGACATCCCGCACCTCTGCTACAAGGAAGGGATGCGCCCGGACGGCAACTGCCGCGCCTGCGTGGTCGAAGTGAAAGGCGAACGCGTGCTCGCGCCCTCCTGCTGCCGCTATCCCAAGGACGGGATGGAAGTGACCACCGACAGCGAGCGTGCCGTCCTGAGCCAGAAAATGGTGCTCGAGCTCCTGCTCTCCGATATCCCGGAGAAATCCTATACGCTCGATTCCGAGCTCGACCGGTGGGCGAAGGCGCTCAAGCTCGGCAAGCCGCGTTTCGAAGCGCGCCACCAGCCGGCGGCCGACCTCTCGCACGCGGCGATCGCCGTGAATCTGGACGCCTGCATCCAGTGCACGCGCTGCCTGCGCGCCTGCCGCGAGGAGCAGGTGAACGATGTGATCGGCTACGCCTTCCGCGGCGAGCACTCGAAGATCGTGTTCGACCTCGACGACCCGATGGGCGATTCCACCTGCGTCGCCTGCGGCGAGTGCGTGCAGGCCTGCCCGACGGGGGCGCTTATGCCGGCGCGAGAGGTCGGGAAGGTCCAGGCCGACAAGACCGTGGACTCGGTATGCCCGTATTGCGGGGTCGGGTGCCTGCTCACCTACAACGTAAAGAACAACAGGATTCTCTGGGTGCAGGGCCGCGACGGGCCGGCGAACTCGAGCCGCCTGTGCGTGAAGGGCCGCTACGGCTTCGACTATGTGCAGCACAAGCACCGGCTCACCAAACCGCTCATCCGCAAGCCGGGCGCGAAGAAGCACAAGGACTTCACCGTCGACCCGGAAAACTGGGCGAGCGTCTTCCGCGAGGCGGGCTGGGAAGAAGCGCTCGACCTCGCGGCGAGGAGCCTGCGCGAGATCCGCGACAGGCACGGAAAGAAATCGCTCGCCGGCTTCGGCTCGGCGAAGGGCACGAACGAGGAGGCCTACCTTTTCCAGAAGCTTGTTCGCACCGGCTTCGGCTCGAACAACGTCGATCACTGCACGCGGCTGTGCCACGCCTCGTCGGTCGCCGCGCTGATGGAAGGCATCAACTCGGGCGCGGTGTCGAACCAGGTGCGCGACGTGATGAAGGCCGAGGTCGTATTCCTCATCGGCGCGAATCCCACGGTGAACCACCCGGTTGCGGCGACCTGGATGAAGAACGCCGCCAAGGCCGGCGTGAAGCTGATCGTCGCCGACCCGCGCCGCGGCGAGCTCGCGCGCTACGCCACGCATTACCTCCAGTTCAAGGCCGACACCGACGTCGCGCTCCTGAACGCGATGCTCCACGCCATCGTCGAGGAGGGTCTCGCCAACGAGGCCTTCATCCGCGACCGCACCGCGGGCTTCGAGGCGCTGCGCGAGAACGTCAAGAAGTACTCGCCCGAGGCGATGGCGCCGGTGTGTGGAATCGACGCGAAAACGATCCGCGAGGTCGCGCGCCTCTACGCGACCTCGAAAGGCTCGATGATCATGTGGGGCATGGGCATCTCGCAGCACGTGCACGGCACCGACAACGCGCGCTGTCTGATCGCGCTCACGCTCGCGACCGGCCAGATCGGCCGTCCCGGCACGGGCCTGCATCCCTTGCGCGGCCAGAACAACGTGCAGGGCGCCTCAGACTCGGGGCTTATCCCGATGGTGTATCCGGATTACCAGCGCGTGGATAATCCCGAGGCGAAGAAGCGCTTCGAGAAGCTCTGGGGCATGGAGCTCGATCCGAAGCCGGGGCTGACGGTGGTCGAGATCATGAACGCCGCGAAGAAGCGCGAGATCCGCGGCATGTACATTATGGGCGAAAATCCGGCCATGTCGGATCCGGACGTGGACCATGCGCGCGAGGCGCTCGCCGCGCTCGACCACCTGGTCGTTCAGGAC
>DASPXL010000265.1:0-8385 GCA_035637375.1 Burkholderiales bacterium | reverse complement strand
CTCCTCACTGTCCACTTCGAGATCGGACACGGCCGTGCCGAGCACCGGGTCCCAGTTGACCAGGCGCTTGCCGCGGTAAATCAGGCTCTGCTCATGAAGCCGCACGAACACTTCGATCACGGCGCGCGACATGCGTGCGTCCATGGTGAAGTACCCGGCTTTCTGTCCCTCGGTATCGGCAAAGGTCCAATTGGCCGACGCGCCGAGGCGTCGCATCTGGCGCGTGATGGTTGAGCCGGATTGCTGCTTCCATTCCCATACGCGCTTCACGAACGCCTCGCGCCCGAGATCGTGTCGTGTTTTTCCTTCCACCTCGAGCTGGCGTTCGACGACGATCTGTGTCGCGATACCGGCGTGATCGGTGCCTATCACCCAGTTCGTGTTGAAGCCGCGCATGCGGTGATACCGGATCAGAGCGTCCATGAGGGTCTGCTGGAACGCGTGCCCCATGTGCAGCGTGCCGGTGACGTTCGGCGGAGGCAACTGGATACAGTAAGGCGGTTTTTCCGAGTCCGCGGAATGCGCGAAATAGCCGCGTGATTCCCAAAGGGAATACCAGCGTCGCTCGACCTCGTGCGGGTCAAAGCTCTTGTCGAGTTCCATGGCGCTCGGGTTCAAAAAAGAAAGCGCGCCGAGCGGCGCCCCCGCGGGAGCCCGGCTTCGACGCGCTCGGCCGGATTATAGCGTCAGGGGCCTCGCGACGGCCCGCGCAACCGCGCGACTTCGAGCTCGACCGCCCGGGCGACCGCTTCGCGAATCAGCGTTTCGATATCGGCCCTGACTTGGGAGCTGAGCGTGGCCAAAGTGCGCTGCAGGTGGGCTTCGAGCCGGGCGCGCAACGGTTCCTCGAGGATGTTTGCGACGTACGGGCCGATTGCGTCGAGAATGCTCTCTTTCAGCCTCTGCTCCAGTTCCTGCAGCTCGGCCGGGGTCGGACCGACCTGAGTCGGCCGGCCCAAGGGGGGCTGTAGGGACCGTGCCGCCGACTCGATGACTTCCGTGAGTACCGGAACATCCTCCCGGGCGGACGCGCCGGAAGCGCGGTAGCGCTTTAGAAACGCATCTGCCTTCCCCAGCAGGTCGTCCGAGTCGCTCATGCGCCCGACCTGGAGAGATCGTGGTGGTGAATCTCGTAGCCGCGGTCCCGATAGAAGCGATAACGGTCCCGGGCAAGCCGGCGATCATCGTCGCCGGCTCCGACAAGCTCGATCAGCCGTTCAAAACGGCCGAACGAAGGGGGCGAATCGGCGTGGAGATTGAGGATGACCTGATAATGGGGCATCTCCGCCTCCTTGCGCGCGATCACGACGGGAGTTTCGAAAGCGTGGGCGTGATGCGCCATGCAATGAGGGACGAATCCATTGGCTCGGTAAGTCCACAGCAGCTTATCGAAGCTGCGCGCCGTGTTCTCATCCGGCGCGTATACGACGACGCGCAATTGTTGCCGGGTCGCTTTGGCGGCAAGTTGGCAGGCGACCTGCAGCTTGGGCTCGGCGTTCGAGTAGAAGTCAACGCGTGTCATGGAGAGACTGCGCGGTTCATAAGGAACGTCGTGAGCAAAGGCACGGGCCGGCCTGTGGCTCCTTTTTCCTTGCCCGATTTCCACGCCGTGCCGGCGATGTCCAGGTGAGCCCAGTCGTATTTGCGCGCGAATCGCGAGAGGAAGCAGGCCGCCGTAACGCTTCCCGCGGCGCGTCCCCCGATATTTGCGAAATCGGCGAAGTTGCTTTTCAGCTGTTCCTGATAATCATCCCACAACGGCAGCTGCCAGGCGCGGTCCCACGATTCCGCCCCCGCGGCGAGCAGCTCGCGGGCAAGATCGTCCTTGTTCGCGAACAACCCCGAGCAGACGTGGCCCAAGGCGATGACGCAGGCGCCGGTGAGCGTGGCGATGTCCACCACGGCCTGGGGCTCGAAGCGCTCGGCGTAGGTCAGCGCGTCGGCGAGGATGAGGCGCCCCTCCGCATCGGTGTTGAGAATCTCGATGGTCTGGCCCGACATGCTCGTGACGATGTCGCCCGGTTTTGTGGCCGCGCCTCCCGGCATGTTTTCGCACGCGGGGACGATCCCGATCACGTTGAGCTTCAGCCCGAGCTCCGCCACTGCGTGCAGCGTGCCGAGCACGCTCGCCGCGCCGCACATGTCGAACTTCATCTCGTCCATTTCGGCCGAAGGCTTGATCGATATCCCGCCGGTATCGAAGGTGATGCCTTTTCCCACCAGCACCACCGGTCGATCCTTCTTGCCTGCTCCGGAGTAGCGCAGGATCACCAACTTGGGCGGCTGGTGCGAGCCCCTCGACACCGAAAGCAGCGAGCCCATCCCGAGCTTGTCCATGTCTTTCTGCTCGAGCACCTCGACCGCCAGCCTGCATTCGCGCCCGAGCTTCACGGCGGACTCCGCCAGATACGCGGGCGTGCACACGTTTGCAGGCAAGTTGCCGAGGTCGCGCGCGAGCGCCATGCCGGCGGCGATCGCGCGCCCCTCGCGCATGCCGCGCTCCAAAGCGGCGGTATCCCGCTTGGACGCGGCCGAAATTGCGACATGGGCAAGCGGCTTCGCTTCCGTCTTCTTGCTTTTCATGCGGTCGAAGCGGTAGGCGACGTCGGCGGCCGCCAATACCAGCTGGCGCGCCTTCCATGCCGCGTCGCGGTCTGGAACCTGCAGCTCGGCGAGATAGAGGCACGCGTCCCGCGCCCCCGTGCCGTGAATGGCGGTGAGCGCGGAGCGGGCACAGTCGCGATACTGCTTCTCCCCGAATTCTTTTTCCTGCCCGAGACCCACCAGCAGCACGCGCTCCGCGGCAACGCCGTGCACGTGATACAGAAGCCGTGTATTCCCTACCTTGCCGTCCATGTCTCCGGTGCGGAGAAATTCGCGGATTTGGCCGCGCGCGGCCTTGTCGAGGGCATCCGCGGCCGCCGACAGCCTGCGCGGTTCGAATACGCCCGCGGCGACGCACGCGCCCGGCCGCTTCTCCGGTGCCGCGAATTTTGTGTTAAATTCCATTCGGCCTCGATTCGGGGAACGCGCAGGGATTATCTCCGGTTTGCTTCGCCGAAGTCAAAGCAACATGGCGCTTTTCCGACTTTCTATCCGACCCGCTTCCATGACTTCGATCAGTTCGCAAAGTGATCTTTCGGCGCGCCCTGCTGCGTGAATTCGGCAATCTGGCGCTCGCGGTGTTCGCGACGCTGTTTGCCATCACGTTGACGACGCAGCTCATCCGCCTGCTCGGGCAGGCGGCGATCGGAGACGTCCTCTCCGAAGGCGTGGTCGCGCTGCTCGCGTTTTCCGCCTTGAATTATCTTCCGGTGCTGCTGTCGTTGACGCTCTTCATTACGGTGCTCATGACGCTTTCGCGCAGCTACCGCGAGTCGGAGATGGTGATCTGGTTCGGTTCGGGTCTTTCGCTCCTCGCGTGGGTCCGCCCCGTGCTGCTGTTTGCGTCGCCGCTTGTCGCCCTGGTGGCGCTGCTGTCGCTGTTCCTGTCGCCCTGGGCAATCGGCAAGGCCGAAGAATACCGGCGGCAAATGGACCTGCGCGACCAAGCCTCGCGGGTTGCCCCGGGCGTTTTCCGCGAGGCGGCCGGCGCGGATCGCGTGTTTTTTGTGGAGGAGATCGCCGGCGACCAGACCAACGTGCAGAACGTGTTCATCGCGCAAATGCAACAGGGCAGGCTCGGCATCACGGTAAGCAGGCGCGGCTACCGCGAGTCGGCGGAAAACGGCGACCGCTTTGTGGTTTTGCTCGACGGACGGCGCTATGAGGGCATTCCCGGCGATCTCGATTTCAAGGTGATGGATTTCCAGCGATACGCGATGAAGGTCGAGACGCGCGAAACGCCCGCGGAACAAGCTTCGACCAAGGCAATGTCGACCTTCGCCTTGCTGCAGGCGCGAGGCAATCCCGGCCTGGCGGAGCTGGTCTGGCGCCTGGGCTTGCCGATATCGGCAATGATTCTCGCATTGCTCGCGATTCCCTTGTCCTTCGTGAACCCCAGGGCGAGCCGCTCGGTGAATCTGCTCTTCGCGCTCCTCACTTACATGGTCTACGCCAACCTGCTCAGCATCGTCCAGGCCTGGGTGTCCCAGGGGCGGCTGGCTTTCACTACCGGCTGGTGGGCGGTGCACGCGGGGATGCTCGGCGTTCTCGCGCTCTTGTTTTACCGGCGGCTTCGCGTGGGTTCGCTGCTCGGGAGGCGCTGAAATGGATACCCTGCGGACCTACCTGGCGCGGGAGATTTACGGCGCGACGCTCTTTGTTTTCGCCGCTTTCCTCAGCTTGTTCGCTTTTTTCGATCTGATCAACGAGCTGACCGACCTCGGCAAGGGCGAGTATCGACTGCAGCACGCGCTCGCGTTCGTCGCTCTGTCTGTACCGGGCCACGTCTATGAGTTGTTTCCCGTGGCGGTGCTGATCGGAACCCTTTACGCCCTTTCACATCTCGCCGCCAATTCCGAATATACGGTGATGCGCGGCTCGGGACTGGCGCCCTGGCGCGCGACAAGCACCCTGTTTCGCATCGGCATCGTCTTCGCGGTTGCCACGCTCGTCTTCGGCGAACTGATCACCCCGGTCTCGGAGCGCGCGGCAAAGCAGCTCAAGCTTTCCATGACCAGTTCCATCGTTGCCCGGGAATTCCACACGGGGCTGTGGGTGAAGGACGATCGCCGCTTCGTCAATGTCCGGGAAGTCCAGCCCGACGCGAGTCTCACCGATGTCAGGGTATTCGAGTTCGACGATCAGTACCGGCTTAAATCGATCAGTTTTGCGAAGCGGGGGCAGTACGTCGGAAAGAATGTCTGGCGTTTGCGCGAGGTCGTGCACACGGGCTTCGGGTCTACCGAGAGCAGCGTCGAGCGTCTCGCCGAGATGGACTGGAGCTCGGTCATGACGCCGGATATTCTCGCGGTGCTGTTCATCGCCCCGGAGCGGATGTCGGCGTGGAACCTGTATCAGTATTCCCGGCACCTCGCTGAGAACCGGCAAAAGACCGAGCGCTATGAGGTCGCGATGTGGAAAAAGCTCTTCTACCCGCTCGCCTCCCTCGTCATGATGGCGCTTGCCCTGCCTTTTGCGTATGTACACGTCCGGGCCGGCGGGGTGGGTGTCAAGGTTTTCTCGGGGATCATGCTCGGGATCGGGTTTCACATGCTGAACAGCCTCTTTTCGTATCTGGGGCTGCTGCAGAACTGGCAACCCTTCGTCAGCGCCGTGCTGCCGAGCGCGGTTTTTCTGGGCGCAGCGGCGCTGATGATGTGGTGGGTGGAAAGACGGTAAGGCCACGCAGGTTCGAGTGCCCGGGCCGAAACGGCGTTTTACGCTTTTACCCTTCACGCTTCCCGGTTTCAGTAGTCACGATCCGCGTGCCGGCCAGGCGGTCGTGCAGGAACTGTCGATCGCGATCGAGGAACGCCCACAGAAATCCGCCGCCAAGGAGCAGCAGCGACGGCCAGGCGAGAGCGTAGCGCAGCAGTGCCCGGCCGGCCCCGACGGGGAGGTTTTCACCGCGGACCAGGCGCAGCTTCCAGGTTTGCATCGGCAAAGTCCGTCCTGCGCGGCTCCAGCACGCGACAAAGTAGATTCCCAACACCAGGAACAAGTACAGCTGGAAGGCGTGGCGGGTGCCGCCCGAGAGCCGTCCGTTTGCGGCTCCATAGAACGCGAGACCGGCGAAAAACATGATCGCGAACACCACGAACGACTCGTAGAGCATGGACATCAATCGACGGCCGATGCCCGGCGCCTGCGGGACGCGCAGGGCACGCGGACCTGGGCTCATCGGCGTGGACTATTGAGTTGCCGCCGGGGCTGAAGGGGTCAGCGCCCCGGCAGCGGCGGGGGCTTCCTCAGGCGCAGCTGCGGCGGGAGGCGCGTCCGGTGCTCCGGCCGGCGCGGCCGTGGGAGGCTTGCGCGGCGTGCTGCCGAGCTTGCGCCGCTCTTGCTCGGGCAGGCGGTTGTACTCTTCCCATTTCTGTTTCAACCCTTCTTTCTTGTCAGGCGGCAGGTTTTTGATCTTCTTGTAGCGCTCGCGCGCGTCCTGTCGCTCCTTGGGGGTCAGCTTGGCCCAGGCTTGCATGCGTCGCTGCACCCGCGCTTGCTCATCGGGCTTCATTTTCGGATAGCGCTTGGCAATGCCGATCCACTTGCGCTTGCGCGCGGGCTCAAGCTTGTCCCAGTCGGGGCCGAGCGGCGCGAGGATCTGCTGCTGCTCGGGCGTCAGCTCAGCCCAGGCGGGGGGCTTCTTCGGTGCGGCGGCGGCGACAGGGAGCGAGATGCAGAGGCAAAGTGCTAGTGCGATGAGCGCTTTAGCCATGCATCGAATCCCTTGTCGAGGTAGGCGTCCAACGGCAGGTCCCCGGTCAGCACCGCGGCGTCGATTTCCTCGATTTCAGCCGCGACCTGGGATTCCCGCCACTGATTGATCGCGACGAGACCCAGGATCAGCACGGCCATCGGCAGCAGCATGCGCGGAATGAGCGAGGACGGGCCGCCCAATTTGCCGACGGCACTGTCAGCCCAGGCTAACACCGGGATACGGGACTCGACGCGCTGGTGCGCCAAGGCGTGCTCGCGAGCCGTCTTCAGGCGGGTGAGCTTGCCGGCGTCCAGATCGAGCCCCCGGTTGAGCTCCTGTTTGATTCGGTAGGCGATCTGCTGTTCGTTCATAGGTGAATCCCCTTTGCCCTCAAGGCCGCTGCCAAAGCGTGTGCCGCGCGGGAGCAATGGGTTTTGACGCTGCCTTGAGAACAGCCCATGATCGCTGCAGTCTCGGCCACGTCCAATTCCTCCCAGTAACGCAGCAGAAACGCCTGCCGTTGACGCGGCGGCAGCTTCTGCAACTCTTTCTCAATTGCTTCAAGGGTTTGGGATTGCTCCAGCCGATGCGCCGGGCCCTCCTTGGGCTTTGAAGCGTCCGCGCTTTCCAGAGTTTCAAGCGGGTCGCCGTCCTCGTCTTCCCGCCCCGGGGAAAGCGCTGAAAACAAAGTGACCCACGTTGACCTGACCTTCTGCCGGCGATAGAAATCACGAATAGTGTTCTGCAGGATGCGCTGAAAGAGCATCGGCAGTTCCATGACCGGCTTTGCACCGTATTTTTCCGCGAGCTTGAGCATCGTATCCTGCACGATGTCCAGCGCATTCTCTGCGTCTCGAACCGCGAACAGCGCCTGCTTGTACGCGCGGCGCTCGACGCTTGCGAGAAACTCGGAGAGTTCGTTTCGGGAGGCCAGAGGCGCTTCCTTTTTTGTCGGCCGAAACGGCCGCGGCCGCAGTGGCCCGATGGTATCAAAAGCCCGGTACCGGTGCAGGCCGAGAAAGGAAAAAAACTTGACCAATCAGGCGTCAGCAATTAGGCTCTAAGGCTTTCGTCGAGCAGGGTTTTTTGCAGGCTTCGGCATGGAACTGAGCGGCGCAGAGATCGTGGTCAGATGCCTCCAGGCGGAGGGCGTCGAGTACGTCTTCGGGTATCCTGGCGGCGCGGTCCTGTTCATCTACGACGAGCTGTTCAAACAGGACAAGGTCAAGCATATCCTCGTTCGCCACGAGCAGGGCGCGACGCACGCAGCCGACGGTTACTCGCGCTCAAGCGACAAGGTCGGTGTGGCGTTGGTGACTTCGGGACCCGGTGTCACCAACGCGGTGACCGGTATCGCCACTGCGTACATGGATTCGATCCCGATGGTGATCATCACAGGGCAGGTGCCTACCCACGCCATCGGTTTGGACGCATTTCAGGAATGCGACACGGTGGGCATCACGCGGCCCTGCGTGAAGCACAATTTCCTGGTAAAGGACGTAAAGGACCTCGCGATCACGATCAAGAAGGCGTTCTATCTCGCCAGGACCGGACGGCCCGGCCCGGTGCTCGTCGACATTCCCAAGGACGTCACTTCAGCCAAGTGCCCATTCCAGTATCCGGAAACGGTGACGATGCGCTCTTACAACCCCGTCGTGAAGGGGCATCCGGGTCAGATCAAGAAGGCAGTGCAGTTGCTCGCCGAAGCGAAGCGCCCCATGGTCTACACCGGCGGCGGCGTCATTCTCTCGGGCGCCGCGAAGGAGCTCACGAAGCTCGTGAAGCTGCTCGGCTTCCCGTGCACCAATACGCTCATGGGCCTGGGAGGCTATCCCGCGACCGATCCGCAGTTCCTGGGCATGCTCGGAATGCACGGCACCTACGAAGCCAACATGGCGATGCAGAACTGCGACGTTCTGCTTGCCGTCGGCGCGCGCTTCGATGATCGCGTCATCGGCAATCCGGCGCATTTCGGCCAGGTGCAGCGCAAGATCATCCACATCGACATCGACCCGTCCTCGATCTCCAAGCGCGTGAAGGTCGACGTCCCGATCGTCGGCAACGTGTCCGACGTGATCGAGGAG
>DASPXL010000264.1:0-1526 GCA_035637375.1 Burkholderiales bacterium | reverse complement strand
GTCGAGCAGGTTGCGCCGCGCGCCGTTCGAGTGCAGGTCGATGCGGCCGCTGATCACGCCCGGCCCGGAGGTAACCAGGCCCGCGGCCGAGAGCGCGGTGACGCTCTTGCCGCTGCCGCTCTCGCCCACGATGCCGAGGGTCTCGCCGCGCGCGACGCCGAGGCTCACGCCGTCCACCGAGCGGATGAAAGCGCGCTTGGCGCGCGAGTAGAAGTAGGTCCGCAGGTTCTCGATCGCGAGCAGCGGCGCGTCCATCATCGCCTCCGCTTGCCTTCGAGGAGGTTGTTGAGCCCGTCGCCGAGCAGCTGGAATCCGAGGATGGTCGCGAGGATCGCGAGCGCCGGCGCGGTCGAGGGCCAGAACTTGCCTTGCAGGAAATAATTGGCCCCGGCCTGGACCATATTGCCCCACGAAGGCGTGGGCTCCTGCACGCCGAAGCCGAGGTAGCTGAGACTCGTCTCGACCAGGATCGCCTCGGCCATGCCGAGGGTGGCCTGGATCACGAGCAGCGCGCGGCAGTTGAACCACAGGATGTGCTTGAGAATGACCGTGTGCGCCGGCAACCCGAGCGCGTGCGCCGCCTCGATGAAGCTCTTCTGCCGGAGGAACGCGATCTTGCCCGCGATCAGGTTGGCGATCACCGGCATGCCGGTGATCCCGACCACGACCATGACGTAGTAGATGTCGGGCTTGAACGCGGCGATCACGAGCAGGATCAGCACCAGCCGCGGGAACGAGTCGAGCAGGTTGTCGAAGTAGGTGATGATCGTGTCGAACCAGCCGCCGCGGTAGCCGGCCAGGATGCCGAGAACGCTTCCGCCGACGACGGAAATCGTGATCGCGAGCAGTCCGGGGAGGAAGTAGGCCTGGATGCCGAGGATCAGCCGCGCCTGCAGGTCGCGCCCGAGGAAGTCGGTGCCGAGCAGGTGCCCCGAGGTGAGCGGCGCCGCGTTGATCAGCTCGACGTTCATCCGTTGCGGATCATCGGGCAGCCAGCCGAACGCCCCGAGCAAGTACGAAACCAGCACCAGCGCCACGACCAGAAGACCGTAGCCGACGTAGACCAGGTCCACTGTCTCCGCGCGCTGCCACAGCGGCAGCTCCGAGAACTCGCCGACGGGGCCGGGGGTCTGGACGTAGCGGCGCATGTGCCGCCCTATTCTTTCGAAGCGCGCGGGTTGACGGCGGTGAAGACCACGCGCTGCAACAGGTTACCGAACCGGACGAACGCTGCTGCGACGAGCGCAATGCCCATAATGACCGGGAAGTCGCGGTCCTGCGCCGCCTGCCACGCCATGCGCCCCATGCCGGGCCAGTTGAACACCTGCTCGACGATCACCGCGCCGCCGAGCAGGAACGGGATCTTGGCGCTCATGATCTCGGTGACCGGGATCAGGAAACCCTCCTTGAACGCGTGGCGCCACACCGGCGCGCCCTTGGCGCGCGCGGTGCGGATGTAGTCCTCGGCCAGCACGCGCGACAGCTCCTCGCGCAGGTGGCGGATCATCTCGGAGAGCGTGCCGCTC
>DASPXL010000263.1:0-4625 GCA_035637375.1 Burkholderiales bacterium | reverse complement strand
GGTACTCGAGGATGCGCGTCTCGACGATCGAATCCACCGGGCAGGACTCCTCGCACAGGCCGCAGAAGATGCACTTGGTGAGGTCGATGTCGTAGCGCGTGGTGCGGCGCGTTCCGTCGGAGCGCTGCTCGGACTCGATCGTGATCGCGAGCGCAGGGCACACGGCCTCGCACAGCTTGCAGGCGATGCAGCGCTCCTCGCCGTTCGGGTAGCGGCGCAGGGCGTGCAGCCCGCGGAAGCGCGGGCTCATCGGCGTCTTCTCCTCGGGGAACTGCACCGTGATCTTGCGCCTGAAGAGGTGGCGCCCGGTGAGCGCCATGCCCTTCGCCAGCTCGATCAGCAGGAAGGCCCTGAAGAAATCGCGGATTTTCTCGATCACGAAATCACTTCCATATATTCCACGGCGTCTGCATCCACACCGCGATCACCACCAGCCACACGAGCGTCGCCGGGATGAACACCTTCCAGCCCAGGCGCATGATCTGGTCGTAGCGGTAGCGCGGGAAGGTCGCCCGGAACCACAGGAACAGCGACACCATGAAGAAGACCTTGGCGAACAGCCAGGCGAACGGCGGGATCGCGTTGAAGAGCGGGCCGTCGAGGGGCGCCGCCCAGCCGCCGAGGAACATCACGGTGGCGAGCGCCGAAACCAGGATCATGTTGGCGTACTCGCCCAGGAAAAACAGCGCGAAACTCATCCCCGAGTATTCGACGTGGAACCCGGCGACGATCTCCGATTCGCCTTCGGCCACGTCGAAGGGCGCGCGGTTGGTCTCGGCCACCCCCGAGATGAAGTACACCAGGAACATCGGCAGGAGCGGCAGCCAGTTCCAGGAGAGGAAGTTGAGACCCTTGTGGGCGAAGGTGCCGCGCATTTGCCCCGCGACGATGTCGGTGAGGTTGAGGCTCTGCGAAACCAACAGCACGCACACGAGCGCGAAGCCCATGGCGATCTCGTAGGCGACGATCTGCGCGGCCGAGCGCATCGCGCCCAGAAACGCGTACTTCGAGTTCGAGGCCCAGCCGGCGATGATGACGCCGTATACGCCCATCGAAGTGATCGCCATCACATAGAGGAGCCCGGCGTTGATGTCGGCGAGCACCGCGTCCGGGCCGAACGGGATCACCGCCCAGGCCGCAAGGGCCGGCATCAGGGTCAACATCGGAGCGACGATAAACAGGAACTTGTTCGCTCCGGTCGGAACGATCAGCTCCTTGAAAACGAGCTTCAATGCGTCGGCGATCGGCTGCAGCAGCCCGATCGGGCCCACGCGGTTGGGCCCGATGCGGATCTGCATCCAGCCGATCAGCTTTCTCTCCCACAGCGTGAGATACGCGACCAGTCCGAAGAGCGGCAGGACGATGCACAGGATCAGGATCGTGTTCTTCACCAGCATCCAGGCGGGCGGCCCCCACTGCGGGCCGAGCCACTCGGTCCAGAGGTTCGCCCAGAGGTCGAACACGGAGCTCACGAGCGTCATGCGCGCTCCACCGATACCGCGCCGAACATGGGCCCCAGGCCCGCGGTGTGACGGTGTGCGGCCGCGAGCCTCACGCAGCCCGCTGGCAGGCGCTCGTCGATGCCGACTTCGACGACGGCTTCCCCGTCGCCCTGGCGCACCCGCACGCGCTCGCCCGCCTTCACTCCCAGCTTTTGCGCGAGCTGCGACCCCACCCAGGCGCGCGGCGGAAGCGCGTCGCGCGTCCTTTGCAGCGACGCGGCGCGCCGCACGATCGGATCGCCGAAATAAACGGGCACGTCTGCGATCCGCTGCAGCGCCTCGCCGCCGGCGGAATCGGGGGCGAGCTCGAGCCCGTTCAGCCGGTTGTCGAGCTTGCCGGCGACCGCCTCCGGCATGCAGGTTTCGTCGCGTATCGCTTCGGTCGATTCGTGATCGAAGCCGGGGAGGCTCATCAGATTGCCGAGCACGCGCAGCAGCTTCCACGCGGGCCGAGCCTCGCCGAGCGGCCTCACCGCCGCGTTGAAGCTCTGCATCCGCCCCTCGCAATTGATGAAGCTGCCCGAGGTTTCGGTGAAGGGCGCGATCGGCAGAAGCACGTCCGCGTAGTCGGCCGCAAAGCTCCGGTAGGCGGCCATCGCGACCACCAGGTCCGCGGCGTTCATCGCCTTCATCGCCGTGCGCGGGTCGTGGCAGTCGAAGTCGGGCTCCGCGTTGAGAAGCAGGTAGGCCTTGCGCGGCCGCTCGAGCATGGTCCTCGCGTTCAAGGCGCGCTCCGACGGAATGCAGCCGGCGAGGTAGCCCCCGACGCTGTTGGCGGCCTCGCCCAGGAAACCGAATCGGGCGCCGAGCAGACCGGCGAGCTCCTGCGCGAGCAGCTGCAGCTGCGCGGCCTGCGGATGCTGCGCGGCGAGGTTGCCGAGCAGAACCGCGACTCTCTGGCCCGAAGCAAGGCTCGCGGCGATCGCTTTGGCCTCGCTACCGACGCTCAAGCCGGCGAGCTCCGCGGGCGCGGGCTTTTGTCTGGCTTCCGCAGCGGCCTTAACCACCTGAGCGAGCGTCCCCGCCAGCTCGCTTGGGCGCACGATCGCCTTATTGGCCACGGGCATCAGCAAATCGTCGTCGGCGCAGTGCAGGACGTTGATCTGGGATTTGCGTTTGGCGATCTGGCGCAGGCGGGACGCAAGCAGCGGGTGGTCCTTGCGCAGGAACGAGCCCACGACGAGCACGCTGTCCAATGCCCCGAGCTCCGCGACCTTCATCCCGAGCCAGGGAACCCCGGCGCGCTTGCCGTCGGCGGAGAAATCCGACTGGCGCAGGCGGAAATCGACGTTGCCGCTGCCCAGCGCGCGCATGAGCTTCGCAAGCAGCGCCATTTCCTCGAGGGTGGAATGGGGACTCGCGAGCGCGCCGATTTCCTGCGGATCGTGCTTGAACCGGATCTCCGAAAGGATTCTCGCGACGTGCTCGAGCGCGGCCTGCCAGTCCACCTCCCGCCAGCGCCCCTCCTCCTTCAGCATCGGCTTCAGGAGCCGCTCCTCGGAGTTGAGGCCCTCGTAGGAATAGCGGTCGCGGTCGGAGAGCCAGCATTCGTTCAGCTCCTCGTTCTCGAGCGGCAGCACCCGCATCACGCGGTTCTGCTTCACCTGGACGATCAGGTTCGAGCCGAGGCTGTCGTGCGGGCTCACGGATTTGCGCTGCGACAGCTCCCAGTTGCGCGCCGTGTAGCGGAAAGGCTTGGAGGTGAGCGCGCCGACCGGGCACAGGTCGATGACGTTTCCGGAGAGCTCGGAGTCCACCGTCTTGCCGACGAAAGCGATGATCTCGGCGTGCTCGCCGCGCCCGATCATGCCGAGCTCCATGACGCCGCCGACCTCCTGGCCGAAGCGCACGCAGCGCGTGCAGTGGATGCAGCGCGTCATGTCGGTCGAGATGAGCGGACCCAGGCTCTTGTTCAGCACCACGCGCTTCTCTTCGGCGTAGCGCGAGGCGCTCTTGCCGTAGCCGACCGCGAGGTCCTGGAGCTGGCATTCGCCGCCCTGGTCGCAGATCGGGCAGTCGAGCGGATGGTTGATGAGCAGGAACTCCATCACGCCGTTCTGCGCGTCCCTCGCGTAGTCGGAGCGCGTAAACACTTTCATGCCTTCGCCGACCGGCGTGGCGCAAGCGGGCTGGGGCTTGGGCGCTTTCTCGATCTGCACCAGGCACATGCGGCAGTTGGCGGCGATCGAGAGCTTCTTGTGGTAGCAGAAGTGCGGGATGTAGATGCCGAGGCCGTTCGCCGCGTCCATCACGGTCGCGCCGCTCCGGACCTCGGTTTCCCTGCCGTCGATGGTGAGCTTCGGCATTGTTCAGGCCGCCCGCCGCTCGGGGACGCCGGGCGCGGTGGAATACCCGGGCGCCGTCACCAGGCAGCGCTTGTGGTCGATGTGATATTGGAACTCGTCGCGGAAGTGCTGGATGAAGCTCTTCACCGGCAGCGCCGCCGCGTCGCCCAGCGCGCAGATGGTGCGCCCGGCGATGTTGTCGGCGACGTTGGTCAGGAGATCGAGGTCCTCGTTCTTTCCCTTGCCGTGCTCGATCCGGTGCACCATGCGGTACAACCATCCCGTGCCTTCGCGGCACGGCGTGCACTGGCCGCAGGATTCCTCGAAATAGAAATACGCGAGGCGCTGCAGCGCCTTGACCATGCAGGTGGTCTCATCCATGACGATCACCGCGCCCGAGCCGAGCATCGAGCCGCTCTTCGCGATCGAGTCGTAGTCCATGTCGGTCCGCATCATGACTTCGGCGGGGAGGACCGGCATCGAGGACCCGCCGGGAACCACCGCCTTCAGCTTTCTCCCGCCGCGCATCCCGCCCGCCAGCTCGAGCAGCTTCGCGAACGGCGTGCCGAGCTTCACCTCGTAGTTGCCGGGCCGCGCGACGTGGCCCGTCACCGAAAAGATCTTGGTGCCGCCGTTGTTCGGCCGCCCGAGCGCGAGGAACGCGTCCGCGCCGTGGTTGACGATCCAGGGCACGGCAGCGAAGGTCTCGGTGTTGTTGATCGTCGTCGGCTTGCCGTACAGCCCGAAGCTCGCGGGAAACGGCGGCTTGAACCGCGGCAGGCCTTTCTTGCCTTCGAGCGACTCGAGCAGCGCCGTTTCCTCCCCGCAGATATAGGCG
>DASPXL010000262.1:0-5044 GCA_035637375.1 Burkholderiales bacterium | reverse complement strand
GTGCGCGCGGGCGTGTACTACCACTTCGCCAAGTTCGTTTTCGTCCACGACCCGAAGCAGATGCGCGAAGCGCACATGCGCTCGGTCGAGTGCTACAAGGCGGCGCTTCCGCTCATGCGCCCGCTGGGGGAGCGCGTCGCGATACCGTTCGAGGGCAAGACGCTCTACGGCGTTCTGCGCAAGCCTGAGAAAATGTCGGAGCGATCGCCGGTGCTCATCATGGCGCCGGGACTGGATTCCACCAAGGAGGAGCTGCACGCCTACGAGGAGCCGTTCCTCGCGCGCGGGGTCGCGGTCCTCGCGATCGACGGGCCGGGGCAGGGCGAAGCCGAATACGAGATCCCGATTCTCGGCGACTACGAGCGCGCCGCGCGCGCCGCGTGCGACTGGATCGAGAAGCGCCCCGACCTCGCCGCCTCGAAGATCGCCATGTGGGGCGTGAGCCTCGGCGGATATTACGCGCCGCGCGCCACCGCCTACGAGAAGCGCATCCGCGCCTGCATCGCGCTCTCCGGGCCTTTCGAGTGGGACAAGATATGGAGCGGGCTGCCGGAGCTCACCCGCGAGGCGTTCCGCGTGCGCAGCCACTGCGCGACCGAGGCCGACGCGCTGCGCCACGCGAAGACCTTGACGATGGCGGATGCGGCGGCGAAGATCAGGTGCCCGATCTTCATCGTGACCGGGCGCCAGGATCGCCTGGTGCCGGCGAGCCACGCCGAGCAGCTGGCGAGGAGCGTTTCGGGTCCGGTGGAGTTGCTGATCGTCGAGGACGGCGGGCACAATGCCAACAACCGCCCCTACCGCTACCGAAGCCGGACGGCCGACTGGCTCGCCGGTCAGTTCGGGCTGCCGAAGGTCTGATTTTTTTTGAGGAGGAAGCCATGCATAAGTCGATGAAAGGCATCGGGCTCTGCGCCCTTGCGTTGTCGCTTGGAACGGGTGCCGCGCTCGCGCAGAATTTTCCGAGCAGGACGGTCCGCCTCGTCTCGGGCGTGACCCCGGGCAGCGCCTCGGACACGACGGCGCGCATCATCGCCGAAAAGCTCCAGGCGAGCCTCGGCCAGCCGGTGATCGTCGAGAACAAGCTCGGCGTGGGCGGGCTGATCGGCGCCGCCTACGTCGCGAACGCCGAGCCGGACGGTCACACGATCAGCATCTACACCTCCGCCTTCACCGTGGCGCCGCTCCTCTCGCCCGGACCGCTCGATCCCAAGAATCTCGCGCCGGTCGCGACCATCGGCACGGTCCCGACGGTTCTGGTCGTCTCGACCGCCAAGAGCTACAAGACCGTGGCGGACCTCGTCGCCGCGGCCAAGGCAAACCCCGGTGCGGTCGTCGCCACGACCGCGGGCATCGGCAGCTCGACGCACATGAACCTCGAGCGCTTCCGCATCGCCGCGGGCATCGAGTTGCTGCACGTGCCGATGAAGGGCGCGCCGGACGCGCTCACCGAAGTGCTCACCGGACGCGCCGATTTCTACTTTGCGCTTCCGTTCCAGGTCGGGCCCCAGGTGAAGGAGGGCAAGCTGCGCGCGCTCGCGGTGGGCTCGCCCAGGAGAAGCGCGCTCTTCCCCGACGTGCCCACCACCGTCGAGGCGGGCTATCCGAACTCCGACTACAACTTCTGGATCGGCGCGCTGATCGCATCGAGGACCCCGCGCGACATCGTCCAGCGGCTGAACAAGGAGTTCAACGCCGCGGTGAGCTCGCCCGAGGTGCGCGAAAAGTTTCTCAAGCTCGGCGTCGATCCCCTGACCATGTCGCTGCCTGATTTTGATACGATGATCAAGCAGGAGTTCGAGTCGAACGCCCGGCTCATCAAGGCTGCGGGAATCCAGGCCAACTAGGAACCGGCAAAGTAGGCTGCGGGTCGCTCGCGTGGCATACTTCGCATTCCGCAGAGAAGTCCTCCAGAGAAGACGTCGATGAACATGCCGAAAAAATCCGCCGGGCCGAAAATCGTCCGGCCCGACGACATCGACCCGCACCACGACTGGAAGCGTCCGCTGCACGCTCCGGGCCACACCCAGGTCGACTTCGAGGAGCGCATCGATTTCCGGCGGCTGCACGATTATCGCCTCGCGCGCGTGCGCGCCGCGCTCGCAGCTTCGGGCCTGGGGGCGCTGCTCTCGTTCGATCAGCACAACATCCGCTACACCACGAGCACAGTGATCGGCGAGTGGGCGCGCGACAAGCTCACGCGCTACTCGCTCCTCACGGGCAACGGCGATCCTTACATCTGGGATTTCGGCAGCGCGGCCCAGCACCACCGGCTCTACGCGCCTTGGCTGCGCGTCGATCACTGCAAAGCCGGCCTGCTCGGGCTGCGCGGGGCGGTGGGAAGCGATATCACGCTGTTCCGTGAAGCGGCGAAGGAGATCAAGGCGATCCTCGACTCCGAGGGCGTGGGCGACATGCCGCTCGGCCTCGACGTGGTCGAGCCGCCGATGATGTTCGAGCTGCAGAAGCTCGGGATCGAGGTGCGCGACGGCCAGCAGGTGATGCTGCAGGCGCGCGAGGTGAAGAACATCGACGAGCTGACGCTCCTCAACATGGCGTCCGCCATGGTGGACGGCGTCTATCAGGACATCGCCGAGGCCTTGAAGCCCGGCGTCAAGGAATCGCAGATCGTCGCGCTCGCGACGGGGCGCCTCTACGAATTGGGCTCGGACTGCGTCGAGGCGATCAATTCGATATCGGGGGAGCGCTGCTCGCCGCACCCGCACAACTTCACCGATCGCCTCATCCGGCCCGGCGACCAGGCGTTCTTCGACGTCATCCAGTCGTTTATGGGCTATCGTACTTGTTACTACCGGACGTTCAATGTGGGCCGCGCGACCGCGCCGCAGCGCACCGCGTACCGGAAAGCGCGCGAGTGGATCGACAAGGCAATCGAGCTGCTGAAGCCCGGCATGACGAGCGACAAGATCGCGCGCGCTTTCCCCGAGGCGAAGGAGATCGGCTTTGCGAGCGAGATGGAGGCCTTCGGGCTCAACTTCTGCCACGGGCTGGGCCTCGGGCTGCACGAGCGGCCGCTGATCTCGCGGCTCACTTCCTTCAAGGAGCCGATCGAGCTCAAGGCGGGGATGGCGTTCGCGGTGGAAACCTATTGCCCGGCGACCGACGGCATCTCCGCGGCAAGGATCGAAGAGGAAGTGATCCTCACGCCGGAGGGCGCGAAGATCATCTCGCTCTATCCGGCCGAAGAGCTGCCGATCGCAAATCCGTACTGAGGAGACAATTCATACCATGCGTGCGAGTCAAAAAGCGCGCCCGGCCAAATCGGCCCCGAAGATCGACGCCATCCCGGAGGCGACGCGGCTCAAGTTGTACCAGCTGCAAGTCGAGATCCGCTACTGCGAGAAGCGCGCCTACGACCTGTTCCTGCAGAACCTGGTGAAGGGCACGAGCCACCTCGCGCTCGGCCAGGAAGCGGTCGCGGCCGGATTCGCCGCGGCGATGAGCGAGGACGACTACAGCTTCTGCACCTACCGCGGCCATCACCATACGCTCGCGCGGGGCGCGCCGATGCTCGCCGTGCTGGGCGAGCTGATGGGGCGGCAATGCGGCCTGATGAAAGGCAAGGGAGGCTCGATGCACCTGACGAGCGTCGAGCACGGCGTGATGGGCTCCTACGCGATCGTCGGCGCTCATCTCCCGATCGCCGCGGGCGCGGCGTGGTCGGCGCAGTACCGCGGAACGAAACAGGTGGCGGTCGCGTTCTTCGGCGACGGCGCGACCAACATCGGCGCCTTCCACGAGGCGCTCAACCTCGCCGCGGTGTGGAAGCTGCCGGTCGTCTTCTGCTGCGAGAACAACCTGTACATGGAGTACACGCCGATTTCCGCCGTCACCGCGGTGAAGCACCCGGCCGCCGACCGCGCCGCGAGCTACGGACTGGAGCGCCAGGTGATCGACGGCAACGACGCCGACGCCGTGTTCCAGGCCGCGAGCGCGGCGATCGCCAAGGCGCGCTCGGGCGGCGGGCCCTCGCTCGTCGAATGCCTCACCTACCGCCACAGCGGGCACTCCCGCGCCGACCCCGCCAAGTACCGGCCGAAGGAAGAAGTCGAGGAATGGATGAAGCGCGATCCGCTGGCGCTGTACCGCGACCGCCTGCTCGGAATGGGCATCGCTGAAGGCGCGCTCGCGAAAATCGAGGCGGACGCGATGGCGAAGCTCGACCAGGCGACCGAAGCCGCGAAGGCCTCGCCGACGCCCGCGGTCGAGACGGCGATGACCGACGTCTGGGCGGACGGAGGCAACGCATGGCGCAATTGAGCTACCGGGAAGCGGTCGCCGCCGGCATCGCGCAGGAGATGAGGCGCGACGAGCGCGTCGTATTGTTCGGTGAGGACACGGCCGCCGCGGGCGGCGTGTTCAAGACCACGGTGGGCTTGTTCGAGGAGTTCGGGCCGAAGCGCGTGAAGGACACGCCCATCTCGGAGCTCGCGATCCTCGGCGCGGCGATGGGCGCGGCGATGACGGGCCTGAGGCCCGTCGCGGAGATCATGTTCTCGGATTTTCTCGCCTGCTGCTGGGACTACGTCGCGAACGAGATCGCGAAGACGCGCTACATGAGCGACGGGCAGATCACGCTCCCGCTCGTCATCCGCACCGCGAACGGCGCGGGCTCCCGCTTCGGCGCGCAGCATTCTCAGAGCGTGGAGAACTGGGCGATGGCCGTTCCCGGCCTCAAGGTCGTCGCGCCTTCCAATCCTGCCGACGCGAAGGGGCTGCTCGCCGCGGCGATCCGCGATCCCGATCCGGTGGTGTTCTTCGAGCACAAGAGCCTGCTCGCAAACAAGGGCGAGGTGCCCGAGGGCGAGCACCTCGAGCCGCTCGGAAAGGCGAAGCTGCTGCGCGAAGGCGGCGACGCCACGATCATCGCGCTCGCCGCGATGGTCCCGCGCGCGCTGAAAGCGGCGGAGATGCTCGCCGCCGACCACGGCATTCACGCGAGCGTGATCGACGTGCGCTCGCTCGTGCCGCTCGACGCGCACACGCTGCTTCGCGAGGCCTCGCGCACCGGACGCGTCTTCAC
>DASPXL010000261.1:0-1565 GCA_035637375.1 Burkholderiales bacterium | reverse complement strand
ATCGCGCCGGCCGGCACGCCTGAGGCGATCGTGCAGCGGCTCGCCCGGGAGGTGCGGCGCGTCCTTTCGCTCGAGGCGATGAGGCGCTTCCTCGATGATCACGGAATCGAGGCGGGCGACCTGGGGCCGGAGGCGCTCAAGGGCTACATCGCCTCGGAGCACGCCCGCTACGGCCGCATGGTGCGCGAGACGGGCGTGCAGGTCGAGTGATCAGATTGCTTGGAATGGGTCAGTCTTGATCTTGGCGGGCGGTGCGCGGGTGCCTGCCGAAGTGAACGCCCTCAGACGGAATGCGAGCGCACGACTTCGAGCAACGCCTCCCCGTAGCGCTCGAGTTTCTTCTCTCCCACTCCGGATACGCCGCGCAGCGCTTCACGCGTTCCCGGCCGCAGCGCGGCAATGGTCTCGAGCGTGCTGTCGTGAAACACCACGAACGCCGGCACGCCGTGCTCGCGGGCGATGCCCAGACGCCAGGCGCGCAGCGCCCGGAGCAACGCCGAGTCGGGAGCAGCCGCGCCGACGGCCTCTCGGCCGACGGTCCGCTTGCCGCGCCTGGCGCGGGAAGGCCGGGCGGCCTGCTCGCGCAGCATCACGCTCGTCTCGCCTTTCAGCACCTGGCGCGCGGTCTGCGTGAGCTTCAGCGCGCCGAACGCTTCGCCGTCCGCCCGCAGATGGCCGAGCGCGACCAGTTGCCGGAACACCGCGCGCCATTGTCTTTCGTCGAGGTCGCGGCCGATGCCGAAAGTGGAAAGCCGGTCATGGCCGAGTTGCGATACCCGCCCGTCCTCCCGGCCGAGCAGCACGTCGATCACGTGCCCCGCGCCGAAGCGCTGGCCGGTGCGATAGACGCAGGACAGCGCCTGTTGCGCGGGCACCGTGCCGTCCCATACCCGCGGCGGATTCAGACAGTTGTCGCAGTTGCCGCAAGGCCCGCTCGCCTCGCCGAAGTAGGCGAGCAGCCGGACGCGGCGACAGCCGGCGGTCTCGGCCAGTCCAACCAGCGCATCGAGCTTGCGCACCGACGCGCGCTTGAAGGCGTCGTCGGCCGCGGATTCGTCGATCATGCGCCGCTGCTGCACGATGTCGGCGAGGCCGTAGCTCATCCACGCCTCGGCCGGTTTGCCGTCGCGTCCGGCGCGGCCGGTTTCCTGGTAGTAGGCCTCGATCGTTTTCGGAAGATCGAGATGCGCCACGAAGCGCGCGTCCGGCTTGTCGATGCCCATGCCGAATGCGACCGTCGCCACCATCACCACCGCGTCCTCGTTGATGAAGCGGTCCTGGTGCGCCGCGCGCGCGCCGGTCTCCATGCCGGCGTGGTAGGGGAGCGCGTCGATGCCGTGAGCGCTGAGCCAGGCCGCGGTCTCCTCCGTTTTCGTGCGCGACAGGCAATAGACGATGCCCGATTCGCCCGGGTGCCGCGCGCGGATGAAATCGAGCAGCTGCGAGCGCGCGTTCTCCTTTTCGACGACCTCGTAGCGGATGTTCGGCCGGTCGAAGCTGGAGATGAAAACGCGCGCGTCGTCGAGCTTCAGGCGCGAGACGATTTCGCGCCGCGTGGTCTCGTC
>DASPXL010000260.1:0-3205 GCA_035637375.1 Burkholderiales bacterium | reverse complement strand
CACATCGTCGGCAACTACTTTGCCGAGGCGAGAATGCTGAACGTCGCGCATCGGTACCAGGGCGTAACCGACTGGCACAGGCGCGAGCCCGCCGGGATCTAGCCATGCAATGGGAAACCGTCATCGGGCTTGAAACGCACGCGCAGCTCTCGACCGTGTCGAAAATGTTCTCCGCTGCATCGACCGTGTTCGGCGCCGCGCCGAACACGCAGGCGAGTGCCGTTGATATCGCGCTCCCGGGCGTGCTGCCGGTCGCAAACCGCGGTGCGGTCGAGCGCGCGATCCGCTTCGGGCTTGCCGTCGGCGGAGAAAAGGTGATCAATCGCCGTTCGGTCTTTGCGCGCAAGAACTACTTTTATCCCGATCTCCCCAAGGGCTACCAGATCAGCCAGTACGAGCTTCCCATCGTCAAAGGGGGAGAAATCCGCATCCTGACGAGGAGCGGCGAGAGGGCGATTCGCCTGACGCGGGCTCACCTCGAAGAGGACGCCGGCAAGTCGCTGCACGAGGACTTCCAGGATATGAGCGGGATCGACCTCAACCGTGCGGGCGTGCCGCTCCTTGAGATCGTCTCGGAGCCGGACATGCGCTCGGCGGAGGAAGCGGTCGCCTACGCCAAGGCGCTGCACGCGCTTGTTCGGTGGATCGACATCTGCGACGGCAACATGCAGGAGGGCTCGTTCCGCTGTGACGCCAACGTTTCGGTGCGGCGGCCCGGCGCGCCGCTCGGCACGCGGGCGGAGATCAAGAATCTTAACTCATTCCGGTTCCTGGAACGCGCGATCGAGTACGAGGCGAAACGCCAGATCGAGATTCTGGAAGACGGCGGAAAAATCGTGCAGGAGACACGGCTCTACGATCCCGAGAAGGATGAGACGCGGTCGATGCGAATTAAGGAGGAAGCGCACGACTACCGCTATTTCCCTGACCCCGATCTGCTGCCGCTCGTCGTCACCGAAGAGTGGATCGCAGAAATTACCGGTTCACTGGTCGGCGCCAGGATCGGCTTGCCTCAGGTAAAGCGGAGCGAATATGTTCACGACTATGGCCTGGCCAAGGACGAAGCAGTGCTGCTTACCCAGTCCCGGGAGATTGCCGAGTATTTCGAGGATCTGGTAGCCCGTCTTGGAAAAAAAGAAGCAAGACTTTGCGCAAATTGGATAATGGGAGAGCTCTCAGGCGCGCTCAATCGCCATAACCTCGACATCGCACAATCGCCCGTTTCGAGCGGGCAACTCGCCGGATTGCTTCTGCGGCTCCGCGATAACACGCTTTCGGGAAAGATGGCGAAAGAGGTGTTCGAAGCGATGTGGGCCGGAGAGGGAAGCGCCGACGAGATCATCGATAAACGCGGTTTGAAGCAGATCAGCGACGCAGGCGCGATCGAAAAAATCGTGGACCAGGTGCTCGCCGCGAACGCAAGACAGGCCGAGGACTACCGCGCGGGCAAGGAAAAAGCTTTCAACTCCCTGGTGGGACAGGTGATGAAGGCGACCCAGGGGAAGGCGAACCCCGCGCAGGTCAACGAGATCCTGAAACGGAAGCTGGCAGGCTGACTATTTTTTCCCCTGGGCCGTAAGCTCCACGTACCGGCGCTTGTCGCTGTCGTATTTGGCGTTGATGACGCTGATCTCTTTTTTCTTCGCATCGAGCAGCTCGGTCTGGTTCTTGATCTCGATCTCGTTGTTCGCGATGTCCTGCTTGAGCCTCAGCGGCATCGGCTTCTTGACGTAGAACTCCTTTTCCGACTCCAGTTCCTTCCTGCGTTTCTGCGCGCCGACGATCCGCTTTTCCGTTTCGGCGATGGCGAGCTCGGCTTCCTTGAGGGCGCGCCCGCGGGCGTCGTCGATGTCCTTTTCGCTCGAGTAGGTATTGAGCAACGCGGTGTTCTTGCGGCGCTCTTCCTTGGCTCTTTCTTCCGCCTCGATCTTCTTCTTGAGCTCGGCCTCGCGCGCCCTCTGCTGCTCCGGAGTCAGGGCCGCCGGGGTCTGGCTCTTGCGCATCGGCGTTCCCGACTTGTCCAGCTCCTGGGTTTCGCGGCCGAGGCACTCGGGCGGGGGCACCTGCGTGTAATAGACCTTGCCCCTGGCGTCGACGCACTTGTACATGCGCTGCTGCGCCGCCGCCGGAGCTACGGCGAGCAAGGTCGAGCAAAGCAATACTATCGTTTGGCTACGCATGATAGGCGACCCCATAAAGTTGCCGGTACTCCCTGATCGCGCTCCAATTGTGCCGGAACTCGGCGCGATGCCGAAGCCAGCTCATCAGGTCGTCGAGGCTGGCTATGGAGACGACTGGAATTCCGTGGCGCAGCTCGATTTCCTGGATGGCCGAAAGATCTCCCTGGCCCCGCTCCATCCTGTCGAGAGAGATGACCACCCCCGCCGCGGTCGCGCCCTGCCCTGCGATCAGTTCGAGCGACTCGCGCACCGCGGTGCCCGCCGTCAATACGTCATCCACAATCAGCACCCGGCCTGCAAGCGGAGCGCCGATGAGTCGGCCGCCTTCCCCGTGGTCCTTCGCTTCCTTGCGGTTGAAGGCGAACGGTACGTCGCGGCCTTCTCGGGCGAGGGCCATCGCGGCGCCCGCGGCAAGCACGATGCCCTTGTAGGCGGGGCCGAACAGCATGTCGAAACCCACACCCGAGGCGAGGATCGCTTTTGCGTAGAATTGCGCCAGGCGCTCGAGTGCGGCACCGGTGTTGAACAGGCCGGCGTTGAAAAAGTAGGGAGTCGTGCGTCCCGATTTGGTGACGAACTGGCCGAACCCGAGCACGCCCTGCTCGATGCAGAAGGCGATGAAGTCCTTGCGAAAGTCGGCCACGCGGGCTTTTCCCAGGGAGAATTCGCGAAATGTTACGCATTATCACGCTCAACCTCAACGGCATCCGCTCGGCGCTCGCCAAGGGCTTCCCGCGGTGGCTCGCGCGCCAGCGCGCCGACGTCGTATGCATGCAGGAAATCAAGGCGCAGGAAGCGGACCTGGCGGACCTCGCGCTCGTCCCGAAGGGATACCACGGCCACTATCACTGTTGCTCGACGAAGAAGGGCTACAGCGGCGTCGCGCTGTACTCGCGAACCAAACCCCAGAGCGTATCCTGCGGCTTCGGCAGCCGCGAGTTCGATCCCGAAGGGCGTTTCCTCCGCGCCGATTTCGGCGGGCTTTCGGTGGTATCGGTGTACCTGCCTTCCGGGTCGAGCTCGGA
>DASPXL010000259.1:0-8002 GCA_035637375.1 Burkholderiales bacterium | reverse complement strand
GCGGTTCTCGTCGTTGAACTTCGCCGCCTTCGCCGCCGCTCTCTTCACCTGGGCCCGGTGCGCCGCCGAAAGCGCGTTCCAGGTCTTCGCGGACATCGCGAGCTGCAGCACGTCCACCAAATGCCCCGTGAGCACGATCTGGCGCGTGACTTCGTAGAACTTCGCCGACTTCAGGGTCGGCAGCGGGTTGTCCTGGCCGTCGATCGTGCCGGTCTTAAGACCGAGGTAAACCTCGGTGAAGGCGAGCGGGGTCGGACTTGCGCCGAGCGCCTGCCCGAGAAAGAGCCACTCCTTGGAGCCGGGCATGCGCAGCTTCACCCCTGCGAGATCGGCCGGAGTCCTGACCGGCCTCGGCTGCGCGAGGCTCACCTGGCGGGTGCCGAGATAGACGGCCTGCAGCAGCTGGATTCCCATCGCCTCGGCGATCCTGCGGCTCACCTCCCCGCCGATCGCCCCGCCGTAGACTTTGGCGAGATGATCGGGGTCGCGGATCAGGTAGCCGGCGGTGAAGATCGAGTACTCGGGCATCTGCCTCGCGATGTCCTGCATCGAAACGAGCGCCATCTCGAGATTGCCGCGCTGCATCGCGACGACCTCGGCGCCCTGCCTGAAGAGCGTGCCGGAGTGATGGACTTGCACGTCGAAGCGGCCGGGCGCGGCTTTTGCGAGCTCGTCCCGGAAAACGTAGAGCATCTTCACGTGCCAGTCGTCGGGCACCGCGGGGGTCGAGATGCGCAGCACTATTTTCGCCTGCGCGAAGGCGCTCGCAGCGGCGAGCGCCGAGCAGGCGAGGAGCGTCGCGGCCGCCGCGCGCCGCAGCACACTAGAGGCGTTCATGCGGGTGCCTGAATCGGGTTGCATGGCTTGGGCGCCGTTGCGCCGATCGTAGCATCGAAGCGCTTCCGAAGCACGGCTCGCCGGTGCTGGCGGCGGCGCGAGGCGCGGTGTTCAGTTAGATGGCGTGCGGCGCGATACCCAAGAAGATCTTCACCCGGTAGCCCGCTACGAATACGCGAGACTCGCCAGCGCGGCGAGCGCGGCGGCGAGGCCCACTCCCTTGCGCGCCGTGAACGGCTCGCGCAGGAAAAGAAAACCGAGCAGGGCCGTCACGACGAAACCCATCTGCGCGATCGGGACCACCACGCTCGCCTCCGCGCGCTTCATGCCCTCGACCATGAAGGCGAAGGCAAAGGCGAGAACGACCGCGGCCCTCGGCGCGTAGCGCAGCGCGGCGCGGGAAGGCCCGATGCGGCGATCGACCGCGCCGACGAACGCGGTGGCGAGCGTGATCACCACGACGCCTTGCGCGGTGATCATCGACGCGGGGTCCGCGCCCGCCTGCAGTCCGAGCTTGTAGATGAAGTTGCCGACTCCGACGGTCGCGGTGGCGATCAGCACGCGCGCGAGCGACGACCGGGTCTCGCGCCGCCCGGCCGCGTCCCCGGGAGCCGGCGCGCCGAGCAGCAGCCAGACCGCGGCGAGCGCGAGCGCGATGCCCGCGACCTTGTACCGCGTGAGCGGCTCGCCGAGCAGCAGGACCGCGAGCGCCGCGGTGAGGACGAAGCTCAGGCGGAAAACCGGCGCGTTGATGCTGATCGAGCCGGTTCTCAGGCTGTGCGCGAAATTGTAGAAGCCGACCAGGGCGAACACCCCGGCGAGCGCGCCCCACAGCACCGAGGCGGCTGAAAATTCGAGCGAACCGGTGGCGAGGCCGTACAAGGCGACCGTCGGCGTGAACACCCAGGACTGCACCATCAGGAAGTGATGCGGCTGCGCGCCGGCGGCGGCGCCGCGCTTGTAGACCAGGTCGCCGAGCCCGAAGAGGAGCATCGCGCCGAGCGCGTATTCGATCCCGGGGGTCATGGGCGTCGCGCTTCAAGTCCGCGTCGTCACCGGCGCGTCGTCGGTCGAGGGACCGGACTTCTCGTCGGCGCGCACGTCTTCCGGCGGCTCCTCCGCCGGCTCGAGCTCGGTCGCCGCGGGCGACACTTCCTCCGCGAGGAACCCGCCCGACTGGTGGCGCCACAGCTTCTCGTAGTGGCCGGCGAGCGCGAGCAGCTCGGCGTGCGTCCCCTCCTCGACGATCCTCCCCGCCTCGAGCACGATGAGGCGGTCCATGCGCGCGATGGTCGAGAGGCGGTGCGCGATCGCGATCACGGTCTTGCCTTCCATGAGGCCGAGCAGCTGCTCCTGGATGGCGGCCTCGACTTCGCTGTCGAGGGATGAAGTCGCCTCGTCGAGGACGAGGATCGGCGAGTCCTTGAGGATCACGCGCGCGAGCGCGACGCGCTGGCGCTGCCCGCCGGAGAGTTTCACGCCGCGCTCGCCGACGTGGGCCTCGTAGCCGGTGCGGCCGTTCCAGTCGCGCAATCCGGCGATGAAGCCGTGCGCCTGCGCCTTCTTCGCCGCCGCTTCGACCTGCGCGTCGCTCGCGCCGGGCCTTCCGTAGCGGATGTTCGCCGCGATCGAGCGGTGCAGGAGCGAGGTGTCCTGCGTCACCATGCCGATCGCCGCGCGCAGGGATTCCTGCGTCGCGTGCGCGATGTCCTGCCCGTCGATGAGGATCCTGCCCTGCTCCGGATCGTAGAAGCGCAGCAAGAGGTTCACGAGCGTCGACTTGCCCGCGCCCGAGCGGCCGACGACGCCGAGGCGCTCGCCGGGACGGATCGCGAGGTCCAGGCGCTCGAGCACGGGAGGGGCGTCCTTCCTCCCGTAGCCGAAGCTCAGGTTCTCGAAGCGGATCTCGCCGCGCGAGACTTCCAGCGGCCGCGCGCCTGGCCGGTCGGCGCCCGAGTGCGGCACGGCGATCGACAGCATGCCTTCCTGCACCGTGCCGACGTTCTCGAAGATGCCGGTGACTTCCCAGCTCACCCAGCCCGCGGCGTTGGCGGTCTGCCAGGCGAGCGGCAGCGCTGTGGCGACCACGCCCGCGCTCACCGCGCCCTGCGCCCAGAGCGCGATGCCGATCGCCGCCGTGCCGACAAGGAGCAGCGCGTTCATCGCGGTGAGCGAGATCATGAAGCGCGTGATGAGCCCCATGTGCGCGCCGATCGCGCCCTGGTGCTGGCCGATCGCCTCGCGCACGTAGGCGTCCTCGTCGGCGAGCCGCGCGAACAGCTTCACAGTGAGGATGTTGGTGTAGCTGTCAACCACGCGTGCCATGACGAGCGAGCGCAGCTCCGAGCTCGTCTTTGCGAGCTCGCGCAGCTTCGGCACGAAGTGGCGCAGGAACACGACGTAGCCGGCGAACCAGAGGAGCGTCGGGAGGCCCAGGCGCCAGTCTGCGGCGGCCGTCAGCGCGTACGCGCTCGCGCCGTAGACCGTGATGTACCAGACCGCGCGGATCGAGGCCATCGTGCTCTCGCGCAGCGCGTTGGCGGTTTGCATCACGCGGTTGGCGATGCGGCCGGCGAAATCGTTCTGGAAGAACGGCCAGCTCTGGCGGATCACGTGCCAGTGGCTCTGCCAGCGGATCATGGAGGTCGCGCCGGGGATCAGCGCGTTCTGGCGGATCGCCATGTCGGCGAGGATCGCGAGGGGTCTTATCACGAGCACGAGCCCGACCATCCCGGCGAGCATCGGCCATTCGCGCGCGAGCGCCGCCTGCCGGTCGGTCGCTTCCATCAGCGACACCAGCTTGCCGATGAAGAGCGGGATCACCGTGTCGAGCAGTGCCACCGCTAGGGAGGCCGCGAACATCGCCGCGTACCAGCCTTTGGTTTGGCTGACGAAGTGCCAGTAAAAAGCGAGCAGCCCCTGTGGCGGCGCGCCGGGGCCGGGAGTGGCCGTGCCGCGGATGGAGGATGGGAAGAGGCTCAAGAGTTTATTTCGTGGATCTCGCGGCGTTGCGGGCGGGGTTCCAGATTGCCAGCGGGGTGGTGACTACGAGGAAGATACCTGCGAGAAACAGATGGCGCAAGGATTTTCTCAGAGTGACGAGCAGCAAAGGAGTGATGCTCTCCGGAAATTTGAACGACGAATTATGCGACGGCCGGTTTCCGGCGACCAGTCAGCGAAACGTCGTTTCGATGACGGCGCCGGCCTTGATCGTTCTCGTCACCGGCGTCTTCTCGGCGATCTCGGCCAGGCGCGCCTTGTGCTCGGGCTGAAGCGGCGCGCTGAACGAGACGACCCGCGCGATGCGGCCCGTGTCGCCTTCGTCGTCCTTGTGCAGCTCCAGGTCCACGTGGATCGTCCCCAGCTGCCAGCCTTTGCGCTCGGCATACATGCGCAACGTGATCGCGGTGCAGGCGCCGAGGCCGGCAAGCAGCAGCTCGTACGGGGACGGTCCCGTGTCCGTTCCGCCTCGCGATGCCGGCTCGTCCGCGTTCAGCGGGTGGCGCCCGGCCCGGACGGCGGTGGCGTACCCGGCGGCGCTGTCGAGCACGGCGTGTGCGATGCGAGGCATGGGTCCTCTCCTTGCGGAACGGATCGTTGGAAGTCAGTGTACGCCGGGAGCCTGTCGAGTAAAGCGGGCTTTACTCACCCCGGCGACGGACGGGAGTCAAAGCGGGCTTCACCCGGCGCCGCGGCAGGCTTTCGCGCCGGCGGTTATCCTGTGAATGCAATATCATCCCGAGAACAACCCGAAGGAAGACCTCGATGCAACGATCCCAGCCGTTTACGCTCGCCGTCCCGTTCAATCACTCCGATCACGCCCTGGGGCCGGCGTGGGCGAAGGTGACCGTCGTCGAATACGGGGATTTCGAGTGCCCGTCGTGCGGCCAGGCTTATCCCGCCGTGAAAATGCTGCTCAGGCATTTCGGGGACCGGGTGCGTTTCGTGTTCCGGCATTTCCCGCTCGTGGAAGTGCATCCTCACGCCGAGCTCGCGGCCGAGGCCGCCGAGGCGGCGGGCGCGCAGCACAGGTTCTGGCCGATGCACGACCTGCTCTTCGAGCACCAGCAGCATCTGAAGGCCATCAGCCTGAGGCAGTACGCCTTGCAGGCGGAGCTGGACCTGGACCGGTACGACTACGAGATGAACGAGCACGTTTACCTGCAGCGGGTGCACGAGCACATCGACGGCGGCGCGAAGAGCGGCGTGCGGTCCACGCCCGGGTTTTTCGTCAACGGCGCCGTGCAGGACGTGTCCTTCGGATTCGAACGCCTGTACGCGGCGGTCGAAGCCGCGCTCGGGGAGTGAACATATCCGGAAACGCCGAGGTGCTCGACCTCGTCATCGACAAGCGGCAGCGGGACCTAGGCGGCTTCGAGGTCGGGCGCGTGCTGCCGTTCGCCAAGCGCCGCATGGTCGGGCCGTTCATCTTCCTCGATCACATGGGGCCGGTCGAATTCGCGCCGGGGCTCGCGCGCAGCGCCGACGTGCGCCCGCATCCGCATATCGGCCTGTCGACGGTCACTTATCTTTTCGAGGGCGAGATCATGCACCGCGACAGCGTCGGCTCCGAGCAGCCGATCCGGCCGGAGGAAGTGAACTGGATGACCGCCGGGCACGGCATCACGCACTCGGAGCGCTTCGAGAAAGCGCGGGCCGAGGGCGGCCGCATGCACGGCATCCAGGCCTGGGTCGCGCTGCCGAAGGAGGACGAGGAGACCGAGCCGCGCTTCGCGCATCACGGCGCGGACGATCTGCCGCTCCATGAAGGCGGCGGCCTGCGCGCGAGGCTCCTCGCGGGCGAGGCGTTCGGAGCCAAGGCCAAGGTGAAGACCCATTCGCCCATGTTCTACGTTCATTGGGCGCTCGATGCGGGCGCAAGAGCGCAGCTTCCGGCCGAGTATCCCGAGCGCGCGGCGTATATCGTCGAAGGCGAGATCGAAGTGGGGGGACAAGCCTTCCACGGCGGCCAGATGCTGGTGTTCAAGCCGGGCCGGCCGGTGCTCTTTCGCGCGGCGACCGCGGCCGTCGTCATGCTTTTGGGCGGAGCGCCCGTGGGCGAGCGCTTCATCGAGTGGAATTTCGTCTCGTCCTCGAGGGAGCGGATCGAGCAGGCGAAGGCCGATTGGCGCGCCGGGCGCATCAAGCTGCCCGATCGCGATCACGACGAGTTCGTTCCTTTGCCCGGCGATCCGGCGGCCCCCGCGAATCCGATGTCCTGACGGCGCGCCGCCCTCCGGCTTCGCTACAACGTCGCCCCCGGCTGCCCGAGCGCCTTCTCGGCGAGCTGGCGCACGATCCAGTCGTAGGCGTCCTCCACCGAGTCGGTGCGGTGCACGAGCTCGATGTCCTCGGGATTGATCACGCCGTGGCGCGCCAGTGCATCGAAATCGACGATTTGCCTCCAGTACTCGGTGCCGAAGAGCACCATCGGCATGGGTTTCCTCATCTTGCGCGTCTGCACCAGCGTCAGCAGCTCGAACAGCTCGTCGAGCGTGCCGTAGCCGCCCGGAAACACGATCACCGCCTTGGCGAGGTAGGCGAACCAGAACTTGCGCATGAAGAAGTAGTGGAAGTGGAAAGCGAGCTCGCGCGTGACGTAGGGGTTGTCGAATTCCTGCACCGGGATGGAGATGGTGAGGCCGACGTTCATGCCGCGCGCCTCGGCCGCGCCGCGGTTCGCCGCCTCCATGATCCCCGGGCCGCCGCCGGTGCACACGACGAAGCGGCGCTCCTCCTGGTCGAGCTCCTTCGACCATCGGGTGAGGCGCGAGGCGAGCTCGCGCGCCGCTTCGTAATAGGCGGACATCTTGAGCGCCATCTGCGCGCGCTCCCGGTCCTCGGCGCTTTTCGCCTTGCGGAGCATTTCTTCGGCGGCCTCGCGCGACTTGATGCGCGCCGAGCCCATGAACACGATGGTGTCGTCGACGCGGTGCTGGTCGAAGCGGCTCTTGGGCTCGAGATACTCCGACAGGATGCGCAGGGCGCGCGCGTCCTTGCTGTTGAGGAAGCCCGGGCTCTGGTAGGCCTTGGTGCGGGCGTTCTTGCGTTCAGTCATGTGCGCATGTTACCCGGCCTCTCTTCGTGCAGGAACAGACGCCGGCATTCTAGAAATTCACCCCCAGCCACGACCTGACCTGCTCGTGCAGGTCGCCTTCGAAGTCCTTGCGCCTTCCCTGGGCGGTGATTTCGCCTAGGCTCAGCACGTAGATGTACTCGGACATCCGCACGACGCGGCGCACGTTGTGGTCCACCAGCAGGATGGTCATGCCCTGCGCGGTGAACAGATCGATCCAGTGATACACCTCGGTGGCGATCCTGGGCGCGAGGCCGATGCTCGGCTCGTCGACGAGGCACAGCCGCGGGCGCAGAACGTAGGCCTTGGCGAACTCGAGCATTTTCTGCTGACCGCCGGAGAGATCGCCTGCCTGGGCGCGCAGCTTCTCGCGGATCGCCGGGAAGTGCACCAGCATCTCGTCGATGCGCGCCCGTACGTCGAGCTCCTGCGCGTTCGAGCGCGCCAGGTGCTCGAGCGGCAGGCGCAAGTTGTCGGCAACGCTCATGTAGGGAAACAGGCTCGACTCCTGCGGAATGTACCCGATTCCGCGATCGATGAGCCGGTGCGGGGCGATGCCGGTCACATCGGCGCCGTCGTAATGGACGGCTCCGGCCTTCGGGCGCAAAAAACCGCAGAGGGTCTTCATCAGCGTGGACTTGCCTGCGCCGTTCAGGCCGATGAGCCCGGTGATTCGCCCCGTCTCCACGCCGAGCGTGACGTTGCGCAGGACATCGATGTCCGCGGCGTAGCCGGCGGTGACGCCGGACATCTCGAGCAGCGCGCTCATGCCGCCTCCTCGTTGCCCCCGAGGTAAGCCTCGATCACCGAGCGTTCGTTCAGCACGGTGCGCGTCGGGCCGTCGGCGATGACGGCGCCGGCGTTCATGCAGATCGTGCGCGGGCAGAGCTCGACGATCACCGGCATGTCGTGGCTGACGACGAGGAAGGTCTGCCCGTCGGCGTGGCGCGTGCGGATGAAGCGGGCCATCGTCTCCTTCATGGCCGGGTGCACGGCGGCGAAAGGCTCGTCGAGGAGCGCGATCTTCGGCGGCGACATGAAGCAGCAGCCGAACTCGAGGAGCTTTTGCTGGCCGCCTGAGAGCTGGCC
>DASPXL010000258.1:0-1960 GCA_035637375.1 Burkholderiales bacterium | reverse complement strand
GCCGGGATTCAAGCTTGGTCTGCCCCTTCTGGGGGCCGCCGCGCTCGTCCTCGCGTTCAAGCTGTGGCTCTCCGCGGTATTTCCCTTCACCGGCGACGAAGCCTACTTCGTCGACTGGGGCGCGTTTCCCGATTACGGCTACTACGATCATCCGCCGATGATCGGCTGGCTGCTTTACCTGTTCCTCAAGCTGTCGCACGCTCAATGGGTGCTGCGTCTCCCGGTGACCCTGCTGCCCTTCGCGCTCGCCGCGGGGATCTATTTCGTTCTTCGCCGCGCGGACGAAACGAAGGCGGTGCTCGCCGCGTGCGCTTTTCTGCTCCTGCCCGCGAACGTCTGGGGCGTCTTCATCACCACCGACACGCCGCTCATTTTCTTCTGCTTTGCCTCGGCGTTCGCTTTCTGGCTGGGTCTCACCCGGCGCTCGGCCGGCTGGCAGGCGCTTGCCGGCGTGTTTCTCGGGCTCGCATTTCTTTCGAAGTACTTCGCGGTGCTGCTCGGACTCGCCTACGTCGCCCATGCCGCCTTCTCGCCGCGCGGGGAGCGCGACTGGCGCGCGCTTGCGCTCGTCGTGCTCTGCTCGCTCCCGTTCGCCGCCGTCAACCTCTGGTGGAACACCGAGCATTGCTGGGCGAACCTGATGTTCAACCTCTACAATCGGCACGCAAACGCCGGCTGGTCCTGGAGGACGCCGCTCGTCTACGCCGCCACGGTGCTCTACGTGCTCAGCCCCGTCGCCCTGTGGCAGCTCGCAAAAGAGCGCCGGGGCGTGACCGCCGCGCTCGGGCAGGCGGAGACGCGATTTTTCGCCGTCGCATTCGCCGTTCCCTTCGGCTTCTTCGCGGCGCTCTCCGCCGTCAAGCCGATCGGCCTGCACTGGGTGCTCTCGTTCGTGCCCTTCTTTTTCATCGCGGCGGGCCGGCTGCTCTCGGGCGGGCAGCTGCGGCGCTCGGTCGCGTACCTCGGGGCATTCAGCGCGCTCCACGTCCTCGCGATCGTCGCCGGGGCGATGCTGCCGCTCGAGACCTGGAAAAGCACGCGTTTCTACGACGGCATCGTGTATCACGTCCGCATGCCCGAAATCCTCCGGGAGCTGAAGCCCTACGAGGACGGGTTCGAATTCGCGACCGACGGATATTCGATGTCGGCGGTCGCGTCCTTTCACGCGCGCCGCCATGTCATCGTATTCGGCGCCGCGTCCTCGCACGCGAGGCACGACGACATCCTCACCGATTTCAGGCGGCTCGACGGCCGGGATATCCTGGTCCTGCGCAAGACCCCCGCGGAGGACGCCGACTACCGGCCGTATTTCAGGTCGATCGAGTACCGCACGTTCACGGTCTCAGGCGCCGCCTTTCACGTCGTCCTCGGCCGCGGATTCGATTTCGCCGCTTACCGCGAGGGGGTGCTGAGGCCGGTGCGCGAGCGCTATTACGCCGTCCCCCGGTATCTGCCGCAGCGCCGCTGCTATTTCTGCGAGCGCTACTTCGGCGCGGCGACGTGCCCGGCGGGGGACTAAGCTTGGCGAGCGCGTTCATCCGCTTGATGCGCCCACACCAGTGGATCAAGAACGGGTTCGTTTTCATCGGCGTGGTTTTCGGGCACGGCTGGGAGGACGAGAGGCTGGTGGGCGAAGTGCTCGCGCTGTTCGCAGCCTTCTGCCTGGTGTCGAGCGCGGTGTATGCCTTGAACGACATTGCCGACCGGGACGCCGACCGCACGCACCCGGCAAAGCGGTCCCGGCCGCTTGCCCGGGGCGAAATCGGCGTGGGCCAGGCGCTGGTGCTGTGCATTGCGCTCGCACTCTCGGGCCTCGCGCTTGCTGCGGCGGTCTCGCTGGCCGCTCTCCTGATCGCCGCGGCCTATGTCGGCCTCAACCTCGCCTACAGCGCCGGGCTCAAGCGCGTGGCGATTCTCGACGTGTTCATCATCTCAGGCGGGTTCATGCTGCGCATCCTCG
>DASPXL010000257.1:0-3712 GCA_035637375.1 Burkholderiales bacterium | reverse complement strand
CATACGCCGGCTTCGCATAGGACACCGAAGCGCCGACGATCGCGCCGCCCGTGCCCGGCGCCCCTGCGATCATCCGCCCGCCGAAACGCGTGACCGCGCGCGATTTCTCCGCGGCCGTGCCGGTCGCCCGGTTGATCGTTCCGGCCGTGCTCACGCTCCTGTCGACGCCGGCTTTCGCGACGTTCACCGATTCGCGCGCGTGCTTGATCGAGTCCTGGAACGACACCGCGGCACGCTTGAACGCAAGCTCGCTCGCAAGACTGATCGCGTCGGGTCCGGCCGGAATGAGGTGGATGGTCGTCATCGGCACCTGGAACGCGCCGTTGCGATAAAGCGTCGCATGGCCCTCGGCGACGAGCTTCTTCGTGTTGCGCAGCGGATCGTCCCGCTCCGACTGCGACCCGGGTTGCTGCGCGCACGCCGCGCAAGCGAGCGCCGCCGCAGCCAGCCATTTCAGCGATCTCGTCCTCATTGCTTTTCTCCCGTCCGAGGCAGGCGCAGATCCTGCGGCAGTTTCTCGAGCACGTTCTGGATGACCTGGGGATCGTCCTCGACGACCTCGACCTTCACGCCCTGTTCGCGGCGCAGCGCATCGAGATCGACGACGGTCCCGACCGGCACGCTCTGCACGGGTACGCTGCCCTGCACGCCGCCCGGGTCGCGCCATTTCACTTCGCCCTTCGCCGTCGCGATCACGAGCCGGGGCCCGTCCCACGCGAGGAACACGGCGCCGTTCGCGGCGCCGAGCACCGTCTGCGTCGGCAGCGCCGTGAGCGCGTTATAGCCGAGCACGATCCCCGCCTGCGCCTGATTCAGCGTCACCTTGGTGGCGCCTTTCGCGAGATCGAAACTCACCTGCGCCGCATACACGCCCGTCTGCGTGGCGGCCGAAACCGCGGCGTGCCCCGCGCCCGCCGCCGGAGCCGCGGCCGTCACAGCGACCTGGTTGACGGCGCCGACCGAGCCGCCCACCGCGTAAGTCACCGGCACCGCGCCGTAGGCAAGCATCGACATACCCGCGAGCAATCCGCCCTCGACGGTGGGCGATACGAGCTTCACGCCCATCGCCGTCGTGTAGTAGACGGACATGCCGACCGACTGCACGGTGCGTCCGGTCACGATGAACGCCGCGGAGACCGGCAGGAAGACCGCCTTCGTCGCCAGCTTCACCGTGGCCTCGCCGCCCTGCACCGCCGAGCGCGCACCCGGTTTCGCCACGCCGCTGTAGAGCGCGCTCACGTATCCGGCGAAAATATCGCCCAGCGCCGTGAGCGAATTGCCGCGCGCGCCGGAGCGCTCGTAGGCGCGGTTGAAGTCGGCCTTCGCCTCGGCGAGCGCTTCGCTCCAGCGGCCCTCGACGCCGGTGGACATCGTCCCGCGGGCCCGTTCGGTCAGCTCGGCGAGATTGCTCCAGTCGCTCTTCAGCTGGTCGTACCACTTGCCCGGCACCTCCGCGAGCGCCGCGCGATCGTGCTCGGTGCGCTCGGCGAGCGTCATGTTGCCCTTCGCAAAGCGCTCCCACGCGAGCTGCATGCCGCGGTTGCCGTACTCGAGCTCCTTCTGCGCGAGCGCATGCGTCGCCGACAGTTCCGCTTTCGTCGCCGCGGTGCCGCCCGCGAACACGCGCGCGCCGGTCTTCGCGCCCGCTCCGACGGCGCCGCCTAGGCCACCGCCGAGCTCCGCCGTGTGGCGCGCGATATCGGCATTCATCTGCCGCATCGCCTGTCCCGACGAAGCGATCGAATGCTCCTTCGCGTAGGCGAACGCCTTCTCCGTCGAACTGACGATGAACCAGCCTTCGCGGTAGAGCGATTCGTGCCCGCGCAGGTTGGCGGCGGTGATGGGAATGACCTCGGACGGCGATTTCGGCGCGGCCGATTCGGGTGTCGACGCGCAGCCCGCGATCAGGACCGCTGCGACCAGCCCGCCTGTGACGACAGCCTTCCCCCCTGTGACGGCCTTCCCCCTGCGGTTGCGCACATGTCCCCTTCGCCGGCGTCGGTCGGTCGACGCGACAACCCCAACCTAATCCATTGCACCGCGAAAATCAAACGTTTCAGGAAATGACAGGCAGAGTACACGGCTTTCCATCCCGCGCTCAACCCGGCGGCGCGTTTTCCCAGGTCTGCAGCTCTTCGCGCGTGTTGATATTGGAAAAGGCCTCCGGCTCGTCGTCGAAGCCGATCTCGACCACGTTCAGCGTCGCGTACCAGGCGTCGATCTTGCGACCGCCGCCTTTCAGGAACTCGGTTAGGTGATCGAGCACGCCGCGGCGCATCAGCGAGAACACCGGGTGCGGCTGCTCGCCGGTCTTCGCCACGGCGAGCTCGGCGCCGGCTTCGTCGATCCGCTTATACAGCCGCTCGACGAGGTCGGCCGGCAAGAAGGGCGAATCACAAGGCACGGAAGCGAGAAACGGCCGCTTGGAAATCGAGAGCCCCGCGTGCAATCCCGCGAGGGGACCCGCAAACCCTCCGATCGCGTCGCTCACCACGCGCACGCCGAAGCTGCGGTAGTCGTCGTGGTTCTGGTTGGCGTTGATGATGATGCCGCCGACCTGCGGCGCGAAGCGCTCGTACACGTGATCGACCAGGCGCTTGCCGCGGAACGCCTGCAGGCCTTTGTCCACTCCGCCCATGCGGCTGCCCCTGCCGCCCGCGAGAATCAATCCGGTGACCGAGGAGAGCACGGCGCGCCCGCCGCTACGCCACCATCGTCGGCGCGACGGTCTTCCTGAAGCGGTGCTTGCCGGTGAAGAGCAGGTAGTGCTTGCCGCCTGCCGCGCGGCCGATCATGGTGATGCCGAGCTTCGCGGCGATGTCGTGGCCCATCTTGGTGAGCCCGGAGCGCGACACGAGGAAGGGGATCTGCATCTGCGCGGCCTTGATCACCATCTCGGAAGTGAGGCGGCCGGTCGTGTAGAAGATCTTGTCCGAGCCGTCCACGCCGTCCAGCCACATCTGCCCCGCGATCGCGTCGACTGCGTTGTGCCTGCCGACGTCCTCGATAAAATAGAGAATCTCGACTCCGGCGGGGGTGTTGGCCGCCAGGGCGCAGCCGTGCACGGCGCCGGCGGATTTGTAGATGGTTTCCTTGTGGCGCACCGCCTCCAGCAGGGCGTGGAGCGCCTCCTCGGTGAGTCGTACGTCGCTGCGCAGCTTGACCGAGTCGATCTCCGCCATCAGGTCGCCGAACACCGTCCCCTGGCCGCAGCCGGTGGTCACGGTGCGCTTTTTCATTTTCTTGTCGAGCCCTTTGATGGCTTTGCGCGTGGTGACGACGACCGAGGCCGTCTCCCAGTCGACCTGCACCGCGGCGATCTCCTCGATGGATTTCACCAGGCGCTGGTTGCGCAGGTAGCCGATGGCGAGCGCCTCGGGCGCCTGGCCGAGCGTCATCAGCGTGACGATCTCGCGCTTGTCGACGTAGAGCGTGAGCGGATGCTCGCCCGCGATCGGCGTCGCGACCGCTTCGCCGCGCTCGTTGATCGCCTCGACCTCGAAGGTGAGGGGTTTGGAAGCGTTGGTGAGCTGAAGGCGGCGCGCGGTCTTCATCCGCCGATATAAGACATTTCGATCTTGCGCAGCTTGGCCGTTTCTGCGGTGCGGACCTCGGAGTAACGGTCGGCGCGCGCCTGCCAGATGCGCGCGATGGCGCCCGAAATCTCCTCGTCGGAGGAGCCTCCGCGCAGCATCCCGCGCAGGTCGTAGCC
>DASPXL010000256.1:0-2038 GCA_035637375.1 Burkholderiales bacterium | reverse complement strand
AAGGGCCCGTCGCGCGGGCGAGCGGGTAGACGACCGAGAGATCGCCGTACCGGTAGCCGCGGTCGAGCAGCAGGTAATAGGCGGTGTGCAGCACGGCGCTCGCGAAGATGAAGGCGAGCGCTGCGGCGGTGAGCTCGAAATGCTGGACGAGGACGACGCCGACCGCGAGCGGAGCGTAGAGCAGCGAGGACAGCGCGGCGAACGCCCAGACGAACCCGATTCCGCCGCCGCTTTTCTTGAGAAGATAGTTCCAGCTTGCGTGGATCAGGGCGGCGCCCAGCACCAGGGAGATCGCAAGGCCGGTCATGCCGCGATTCTATTCCGCGGCGCAAATGCGCGGCGCTCGCCTCCGCGGCGAGCGGTCCCGCAAAACAAAAACGCGGGCGATTACCCGCGTTTCTGCGGCTGCGGATCTGGTTCAGCCCCGCGCCTGGATCGCGCCGTTGATGACTTTCACCTTGTCGCCGATTCTCCAGCTCGGCGGCGTGGGCTGGGTGAACATGCCCTTGGTGCCGTCCTCGTAACGGACGAAGATCTGGTATTCCTTCGTCTTTTTCGCGTTCTTCTCGATCTGGTTTCCGGCAAGGCCGCCGCCCAGGGCGCCCAGCACGGTCGCAACGTCCTTGCCGCGGCCGCCGCCGACCTGGTGACCGATCACGCCGCCGACCACCGCGCCGCCGACTGCGCCCGCGCCGGAAGCCTGTCCCGCTACTTCAACCTCGCGCACGTCTTCGATCACCGCGCATTCGCGGCAAATTGCGGCGACCTGCGGCGGAGGCGGAGGAACGACGGCCGGGTGCCGCGGCTCGGATCTCGCCACCGGCTTGGGCTTGACCGCATGCTGCTCCTCGGCCTGCTTTGCGGCTTCGGGCTGCGCGGGCGCTTGGGCAGTCGCTCCGCCACCGACCGAAGTCGGGATCCAGCCGAGAACGGCTGCGATTCCCACGAGGCTGAAAAGTGTCACCGCGATTGCGGCGATGATGACAAGGGGGTGATACTGACGTGCGGCTTGCGCTTCCATATTGGCCTCCGGTTGTCCTGACGCCGAGTGTCAAGCTTACCCGCACTAACGCATTAGGCGCCAGACGGTTGATGTAAAAGATTGTTGCCGTGCGTTACGGGAGAAGGGGCTCAGGCTTCCGGGCGCAGATGCGGGAACAGCAGCACGTCGCGGATGCTCGCGCTGTCGGTGAAGAGCATCACCAGGCGATCTATGCCGATCCCTTCGCCCGCGGCCGGCGGCAGGCCGTACTCGAGCGCGCGGATGTAGTCGGCGTCGTAGTACATGGCTTCTTCGTTGCCGCCCGCCTTGGCTTTCGCCTGCTCCTTGAAGCGCGCGTCCTGGTCTTCCGGATCGTTCAGCTCGGAGAATCCGTTGGCGATCTCGCGCCCGGCGATGTAGAGCTCGAAGCGCTCGACGACTTCGCGATTTCCGTCGCTGCGCCGCGCGAGCGGCGACACTTCGGCGGGGTAGTCCACGACGAAGGTCGGCTGGATGAGCCGCTGCTCGGCGATCGCCTCGAACAAGGCGAGCTGCAGCGCACCCAGGCCGGCGTTCGCGTGCGGCTCGACGCCGCGCTTTTTCAGGGCGGCGACGAGCGCCTCGCGGCTGCCGAGCTCGCGCTCGCCGGTCTCCGGATGGAACTTGCGGATCGCCTGGAGGACGCTGAGCTGCTCGAAAGGCCCGGCGAGGTCCACCGCGTGCCCGCCGTAGCGTAGCTGCAGGGACCCGAGCACTTTCCGGGCGATGTCGCGCAGGAGCTCCTGCGTGAATCCCATGAGGTGGCGGTAATCGCGGTAAGCCTCGTAGAACTCGAGCATGGTGAACTCGGGGTTGTGCCGGGTCGAGATGCCCTCGTTCCTGAAATTGCGGTTGATCTCGAACACTTTCTCGAATCCGCCGACCACCAGGCGCTTGAGATAGAGCTCGGGCGCGACGCGCAGAAAAAGCTCCATGTCGAGCGCGTTGTGGTGCGTCCTGAACGGACGCGCGTTCGCGCCGCCGGGAATCGGCTGCATCATAGGCGTCTCGACCTCG
>DASPXL010000255.1:0-3212 GCA_035637375.1 Burkholderiales bacterium | reverse complement strand
GGAAAGCCGGCATTATACGGGGCGTGGCATACGGCTCCGGGCTTGAGTGTGCGATCGGGGCGGGGAAAAATGCCGGACCGGAGGGCGGCTGCTGCGGCCGCACTTGTCGTAATTTGTTGGAGGCCTTCTTATGAGATACGTCGTTTGGATCGCGGCCCTTGCGCTGACTGGCTTGATTGGGTGCCAAACGGTGAAGACGACCGAAGGCGGCGTCGTCGGCGTCGACCGCAAGCAGACGATGTCGCCGCTGGTTCCCGCGGATGCCTTCAATAAGGCCGCCGCCGACGAATATCAGAAGGTGCTGCAGGGAACGAACAAGAAGGGGCAGCTCAACCGGGACCCCGCTCAAGTCGAGCGAGTGCGCCGCGTCGCCAACCGCTTGATCCCGAACACCGGCGCATTCCGCTCGGATGCACCGGGCTGGGCTTGGGAAGTCAACGTGATCAGCTCCGACGAAGTCAACGCCTGGTGCATGCCGGGGGGCAAAATCGCCGTCTACGCCGGGCTCCTCGCCAAGCTCGATCCGACCGATGACGAGCTCGCCGCCGTCATGGGGCACGAGATTTCTCACGCGCTGCGCGAGCACAGCCGCGAGCAGGCTTCGCATCAGGCGGCCCAGGGCCTGCTCATCAACCTCGTGGGCGCGGCGACAGGCTATGGCGCACTCGTGCAGGACCTGGGTCCCGCGGTGCTTAATGTGATGTTCAATCTGCCGCACTCGCGCACCGACGAAACCGAAGCCGACCGCATGGGCGTGGAGCTCGCGGCGCGCGCCGGCTTCGATCCGCACGCCTCGGTCTCGCTGTGGCAGAAGATGGGAAAACTGGGCGGCGGCAAGCCGCCGGAGTGGCTCTCGACGCACCCTTCGGACGAGAGGAGGGCTCGCGACCTTCAGAACTACTCGGAGCGGGTCATGCCCCTGTACGAAGCTGCGCGCAAGCGCTGATCGGTAGTCGACCTTCGAGACCCGAGGGCGATCCGGTATAATTTTCACCTTTGTGCGGCCTGCAGAAATGACGCCGAGAACGCTTTACGACAAGCTCTGGGAGTCCCACGCGGTGCACGTCGAGGAAGACGGCACCACGCTGCTCTACATCGATCGCCACCTCGTGCACGAAGTCACCAGTCCCCAGGCGTTCGAGGGGATCAAGCTCGCGCGGCGCAAGCCCTGGCGCGTATCGGCCAATCTCGCGGTGGCCGACCACAACGTTCCGACCACCGACCGCTCCGGCGGGATCGCGGATCCCGTGTCACGCCTGCAGGTCGAGACGCTCGATGCGAACTGCGAGGAATACGGAATCGTCGAGTTCAAGATGAACGACGCCCGCCAGGGCATCGTGCACGTGATCGGCCCGGAGCAGGGCGCGACGCTGCCCGGCATGACGGTGGTGTGCGGCGACTCGCACACCAGCACTCACGGCGCGTTCGGCTGCCTCGCTTTCGGAATCGGCACCTCGGAAGTCGAGCACGTGCTTGCGACGCAGTGCCTGCTCGCGAAGAAGATGAAGAACATGCTCGTGCGCATCGAGGGGCCGCTCGCGCGCGGGGTCACGGCGAAGGATGCGGCGCTTGCCGTGATCGGCAGGATCGGCACCGCGGGGGGCACCGGGAGCACCATCGAATACGCCGGCAGCGCGGTTCGCTCCCTTACGATGGAAGGCCGCATGACCCTGTGCAACATGTCGATCGAGGCCGGAGCGCGCGCCGGCATGATAGCGGTCGACGACGTGACGATCGGCTACCTGAAAGGCAGGCCCTTTGCGCCGCGGGGCGGGCTGTGGGACCGCGCAGCGGCGCATTGGCGCACGCTGCAGAGCGATCCGGGCGCGAAGTTCGACCGCGAGGTGGTGATCGATGCGCGATCGATCAAGCCGCAGGTGACGTGGGGCACCTCCCCCGAGATGGTGGTGACCGTCGATGAGCGCGTTCCCGACCCCGAGAGGGAGAAGGACGCCGGCCGCCGCGAGGGCATGGAGAGGGCGCTCGTGTACATGGGCTTGAAGCCGAATACGCCGATGACCGACATCCGCATCGACAAAGTGTTCATAGGGTCGTGCACCAATTCGCGCATCGAGGACCTGCGGGCCGCCGCGGCGATCGTGCGCGGACGGCGCATCGCCTCGAGCGTGAAGCTCGCGATGGTGGTGCCGGGCTCGGGCTTGGTGAAGGCGCAGGCCGAGAGCGAAGGCCTCGACCGGGTCTTCAAGGACGCCGGCTTCGAGTGGCGCGAACCCGGCTGCTCGATGTGCCTGGGCATGAACGCCGATCGCCTTGAGCCGGGGGAGCGCTGCGCCTCGACCTCGAACCGCAATTTCGAGGGAAGGCAGGGCACTGGCGGCCGCACCCATCTTGTGAGCCCGGAAATGGCCGCCGCGGCCGCGGTGGCGGGACACTTCGTCGACGTGCGTCGCTGGAGGTGAGGAGATGGATAAATTCAGCGTGCTGACGGCGCTGGTCGCGCCCCTCGACCGCGCCAACGTCGACACCGACCAGATCATCCCGAAGCAATTCCTGAAATCGATCCGGCGCTCGGGATTCGGGCCGAATCTCTTCGACGCCTGGCGCTTTCTCGACGAAGGCCGGCCGGACGAGCCCAACGCCATCCGGCGGCCCAACCCCGATTTCGTGCTCAATCAGCCACGCTACAAGGGCGCGAGCATTCTTCTTGCGCGCAAGAATTTCGGCTGCGGCAGCTCGCGCGAGCACGCGCCCTGGGCGCTCGCCGAATACGGTTTTCGCGCGCTCGTCGCGCCGTCCTACGCCGATATATTTTTCAACAACTGCTGCAAAAACGGTCTGCTGCCGGTCACGCTCACGGAAGGCGAAGTGGACCGGCTGTTCCACGAGGTCGCCGCCTTTCCGGGTTTTCGGCTGGTGATCGACTTGGAGAAGCAAGCGGTTGCTACCGTGGACGGCAGCACGGTGATGCGCTTCGAGATCGAGCCATTCCGAAAATTTTGCCTGATCAACGGTCTTGACGACATAGAACTCACACTGCGCCACGCGGACAAGATCCGCGCCTTCGAGGAACGGCGCCGCGCGGAACAGCCCTGGCTGTTCGGCTAGATTTCTTCCAGCATGAAAATCGCCGTTCTGGCCGGAGACGGCGTCGGCCCCGAAGTCATCGCCGAGGCGGTCAAGGTGCTGACGGCCCTCGGGCGCGAAGGCCCGAAGCTCGAGTTCGAGCAAGCTCCCGTCGGCGGCGCAGCGTA
>DASPXL010000254.1:0-2739 GCA_035637375.1 Burkholderiales bacterium | reverse complement strand
GAAATCGGCCGACTCGCAGACCGGACCGACGATGTCGTAAAGCGTCGCCGGGCCCTCGCGCCGGGTCACCGGGAGCACCTCGTGCCAGGCATCGTAGAGCGCCGGCCGCAGCAGATCGTTCATCGCCGCGTCGATGACGGCGAAGTTTTTGGCGGCGCCGTGCTTGAGGTATTCCACCCGCGTGAGGAGGATCCCCGTGTTGCCGACCAGCGAACGGCCGGGCTCGAACAGAATTCGCAGCCTGCGCTCGCCGAGGCGCTGGAGCATGCGTCCGAGATAGTCCTTCAGTGCCGGCGGTTTTTCATCGCGATAGCGAATGCCGAGCCCGCCTCCGAGATCCAGATGCTCGAGATGCACTCCCGCGGCATCCAGGGCGTCGACGAACTCGAGCATTTTTTCAAGAGCCGCGACGAAGGGTTCGATCTCGGTGATTTGCGAGCCGATGTGGACGTCGATCCCGACGATCCGCAGGGCCCGCAGCTTTGCCGCTTTTCGGTAAAGCGGAAGCGCCTCGTCGCAGGCGACGCCGAACTTGTTTTCCCGGAAGCCGGTGGCGATGTAGGGGTGCGTCTTGGGATCGACGTCGGGGTTGATACGCAAGGACACCGGGGCGGTCTTGCCGACGCTCGCTGCGACGGCGGAAAGCCGATCCAGCTCTCCTTCGGACTCGACGTTGAAACACAAGACACCGGCGCCAAGCGCCGCACGCATCTCCGCTTCGCTTTTGCCGACGCCGGAGAAAACGGTCTTGGCGGCGCTGCCGCCCGCGGCGAGGACGCGCGCGAGCTCGCCGCCCGAAACAATGTCGAAGCCCGAGCCGAGACGCGCGAGAAGGTTCAGCACCGCAAGATTGGAGTTCGCCTTGACCGAATAGCAGATCAGGGCGTCGCGCCCGGCGCACGCGCGCTCGAATTCCCGGTAAGCGGACTCCAGAGCGGCGCGCGAGTAAACGTAGCAGGGCGTGCCGAATCGCTCCGCGACTGCGACGAGCGGCACGTCTTCCGCGCAAAGCGCGCCGTCCCGGTACGGAAAAAAATTCACTGGCGCGGTGCGGGTTTGTTATCCTGCTGGGGCTTCTGTTCCGGCGGAGGAAGATAGAGCGCCGCCTTGTTGCCGCAAGCCGATAGAGCGAGGAAAACGAGGACAAGTGCGGCGGCGCGGCGCATAGCGATGCCGATAGTTAGCTTCTTGCAAACGAGTTTATCACGGCGATGACACCGAGCGAGTTCGACAGCCTGGCCGACGCGGTACTGATGCGGATCGCGCAGGCGCTGGATGAAAGCGGGGCTGATTGCGACTGCGAAACCAAGGGTGAAGGCGTGCTCGAGCTCGAATTTTCCGACGGCGGCCGCATCGTCGTTAACCGCCATTCGGCGGCGCAGGAAATCTGGGTGGCGGCGAAATCGGGAGGCTACCATTTCCGCTGGAGCGGCTCGGATTGGGTCGACACCCGTGATGGCGGCGAGCTGTTTGCGGCGCTCTCCAAGCTGGTGAGCCAGCACTCGGGCCCGGTAGTTCTAAGAGGCGGCTAGACGGCCGATCAGAGCGGATCAAGAACCCGTTCAGCATCGGTGACGATTCCGCGATCAAAAGAGCTGGTTCTTGACTTCCTCCGCGGTGCGTACCCCCGGATCCCCCGGGGCCTGCTCAGGCGGCAGATTTTCACGAAAGAAGAATTCCGGTTTTCCGTCGGGCGACTGAAGCCCGTTCTCGTTGACCCTGGCCATGACGACGCCCTCGGGATTGCGCTGGAACATCTCCGGCGTGCCCTTGAGCGCTTTGCCCATGTAGCTCATCCAGATCGGAAGCGCTGCGACCGACCCGGTTTCCCCGGGACCGAGTTTTTTCGGCTGGTCGAAACCCAACCAGGCGACGCTGACCAGGGTGGGTTGATAACCGCTGAACCAGGCATCGACGTAGTCGTTGGTTGTACCGCTCTTGCCGGCAAGATCCTGGCGCCCGAGCGCCATGGCGCGCGCCCCGGTTCCGTAGCGAATGACATCGTGCATCATGCTGTCCATGATGAAGGCGTTGCGGGCGTCGATCACCCGCAGGGACTCGTCTCCTGCCTTGGCCGGCTGTGCCTGCGCGAGCAGATTGCCGCGGTCGTCGACGATTTTCTGAATCACGTACGGCTCGGTGCGGTAGCCGCCGGTGGCAAATACAGAAAACGCGCGCGCCATCTGCAGCGGCGTGACTGAGCCCGACCCGAGCGCCATGGTGAGATACGGGGGGTGCCGCTCGGCATCGAAGCCAAAACGCGTGATGTAGTCCTGCGCGTACTGCGGGCTGATCGTCTGAAGGATCCGGATCGACACCATGTTCTTCGACTTGGCGAGCGCCATGCGCATGCTGATGGGCCCTTCGTACCTGCCGTCGTAGTTTTTCGGTTCCCATACCTGCCCGCCGGTGAGGGCCGCGTCGACCACCACCGGAGCGTCGTTGATGACGGTGGCCGGCGTGAAACCCTTTTCCAGAGCGGAGGAGTAGATGAAGGGCTTGAAGCCGGAACCCGGCTGGCGCCAGGCCTGGGTGACGTGGTTGTACTGGCTTCGATTGAAGTCGAAACCGCCGACCAAGGAGCGAACGGCGCCATCGTGCGGGTTGGCGGAGATAAAGGCGCCCTCGGCCTCCGGAAGCTGGATGATTTGCCAGTTGTCGGCTTCGTCTTTTTGGATGCGGATCACGGCTCCGGGCCGGATTCTCCGGGTCGGAGGCGTGCGGGAATCGAGCATTCGC
>DASPXL010000253.1:0-3730 GCA_035637375.1 Burkholderiales bacterium | reverse complement strand
GGAGTGAAGCGGCTTTACAGCACCGGGATGCGCACGTGCATCAGCGCCGAGCGGCCGCCGCGCACTTCCTTGAGGCAGCGCTGGATCGCTGCCGGCACCGCATCAGGATCGGTCGACCTTTCGCCGTAGCCGCCGGCCGCCTCGCAGACTTTCGCGAACTCGATATCGGGCGCGAGGAGCGCGTTGAACTCGTTGGTCGCCTTCGCTTCGCCTTCCGGATACACGCGCAACGTCGCTTCCTTCACCGCCGACCAGCCGGAGTTATCGAAGAGCACAGTGAAGATCGGCAGTTTGTACTGCTTGGACACGGCGTACATCGAAGAGGGATTCCCAAAATAGAAACCCCCGTCGCCGACCATCTGCACCACGGTCGCGTCGGGCATGGCGAGCTTGATACCCAAAGCTGTCCCCGAAGAGCTGCCCAGGCCGCCGCCCGCGAAGCCGATCGCGGAACCCGGCTTGGTGCGCATGATCTGCGCGTTGATGATCGGGCCGTTGCGAATGCCTTCGTTCACGACGATGGCGTCGTCGCCGATCGCTTTGGAGATTTCTGCGCACAGGTAGTGTGGATCGATCGCGCCCTTCTTGCCCTTGCCGGCCGCCTGCTTCGCAAGCCCGGCGCGCCGCTCGTCGCTTTCGCGCTTGATCGCTTCCATGCGCTTCGCCGCCGCCTCGCGGAACGCGGGCGTTGCATTCGCCTTCAGCGCTTCGAGCAGTTGCCTGAGGATCAGCACGCTGTCGCCTTGCAGGCGCGCGTTCGAGGCGAAGCCCCAGATCGGGAAGCATTCCTTGACGACATCGACATCGATGTGCGCCCACCAGGTCTGCGGATTCTCTTTCGTCTGTTTCGGGATCCAGGGCACGTCCACGTCCACGAGCAGCCCCACGTCGGCCTGGGCGATGTTCGGCATCATGCCGGCGAAGCAGGGCGAGGCGCGCGAGACGTTGAGATAGAGCGGGCTCGCCTCGTACACGCGGATGCCCGCGAGGCGCCCAAGCTCCTCGATCAGCGCCGGCGCCTCGAGATTGCGGCCGGCGTAGGACGTGACCATGACCGGATGTTTCGCAGAGAGCAATCTCTCGGCGAGTTGCGCGACGACCGCCGTATCCGCAGTGCCTGCGGAGACCGCGCCGTAGCGCTCGGCGGGGAACGGACGCATTGCGCCCTCGTCCCAGGTCTGCGCGAGCGTTTCGCGCGGGAGCATCAGGTACACCGGACCCATCGGATCGCTGTGCGCCACGGTGTGCGCGCGCCTGAGCGTCTCTTTGGTCATGATCCCGGAAGGCAGCGTCCACTCCCACTTCACGTAGGGCCGCACGATCCCGGACTGGTCGAACGGCTCCTGGATGAAGTGCACGTAGTTGTCGCGCGAGCCGGGCAGCTCGCCACGCACGGTGTAAGGCGCCTTGCCCGCCATGAGCAGGAGCGGCAGCCGCCCGCGGCGCGCGTTGTGCATCGCCATCGCGGAATTCGCCGTGCCCGCATCCACGTGCACCATCACCGCCTGGCCGCGGCCGGTCGCCATGGCGTAGCCCGCCGCCATGTGCATCGCGGTGTTCTCGTGCGGGCAATTGAGAATCCTGGGAAACTTGCGCCCGGCTTTCTTCCATCGCGCCATCTCCTCGATCAGCGGCGCGTGATCGGTGCCGAAGTTGGAGAAGACGTACTCGATTCCGATCTCGTTCAGGCCTTCGAGGAAATAGTGGGCGGTCGAGTTGAGCTTGACTTGCGGGGCTTTGTCCATGCTGGGTTCCGTCCGGAGACCCGCTCCGGTCGCGGGTCTCCGAAAACGAATCTTCGAGATTTAGCCGGCTTCTCCAGCGCCGCTAGGCCGGCACCTTGTACACCACGTCGCCTTCGCGCGCGTGCTCGATCACTCTCAGGCCGATCTCCTGTCCGGCGCTCGCCTCGGACACCGGCTGACGCTCGATCTGCATCGAGTCGACGCGCTGGCGGATGTCGCTCGTGTGGCCGAGGATGCGGATCGCGTCGCCGACGCGCAGGCTGCCGGACTCCATCCTCACCGCCGCGACCGAAAGATCGCCGTAGTAGTGGGTCACGATGCCGACCCGCTCCTCGCCCGCCATGGGACCGCGCGCTATCGCCGGAGGGGTCGCCGGCCGCGGCCTGGGAGCGGGTCGGGCCGCCGGCCGCTTCCTGGGTGCGGCGCGGCGCACCGCCGGTCTTCTGGCTGCGGCTCTCTTCCTGAGCGGTTTGGACTTCCTGCGGATCGCCGGTTTTCTCGCCGGCGTTTTCTTGCGTTTCACTTTGGCTTTCGGTCTCTTCTTTGCGGCGCTCATGGCTCCTCCGTCGGTATGCGGGCACGACTTTCGGTAATCCTAGTCGTCCGGGCCCAACATATCAATCTCGGCCCAAGGGGCAGGGGTCCGGGCCCGGGCGGGAACGGGGTTATCATCATGTGTCCCCTGAACGTCGCCGGGATGCGCGCGGCGGCGCCTGGAGACCTGAGAAATGATCGAACGAAACGCGATCCGAATCGCCGGCTGCCTTGTTCTGACCCTGGTCGCACCGATCACGAGCGGCGGTGTGTCCGCGGGCGATATCCAGGTAACGCAAGTCTGGTCCCGGCCGACTCCGCCGGGCGCCGACGTGGGCGTGGCCTACTTCGTTATCAACAACCAGGGCAGGAACGACCGCCTGTTGGGTGCGTCCTCTCCCGTCGCCAAGAGCGCCGGGCTGCATATCAGCCGGATGGAGGGCGGGATCATGAAGATGAGGCCTCTGGACGCGGTGGAGGTCAGGAGCGGGGTGCCGACGTCGTTTGAGCCGAGCGGCATGCACGTGATGCTGGTGGGCCTCAAACAACCGCTCAAGGCGGGCGAGGTGTTTCCGCTGGTCCTGAACTTCGCGAACGCGGGGCCGGTCAAGGTCCAGGTGCGCGTCAGGGAAACCGCCGGCACCGGGGAGGGAGGTCACGGAGCGGACCATTCGAATATGAAGCGCTCCGAAGCTCGCTAGCCGGGCGGCGGCAGCCCGGAATTCCGGCCGATACGCCCCGATGGACAAGCAATCTTGATACGCTCGCACAAGATCGCGCTCCTCGCCACCGCCGTCGTCGCGGTCTGTGCCGGCATAGTCTTCGGTATCCTGCCGCGATCGGACGATCGGCCGGAGATCGCCGGCTTCGTCTATCCCGAGCCCAAGCCGATCTCGCCGTTCAAGCTCGCCGAACACGACGGATCGTCGTTCGACCTGGAAGCGTTGAGGGGAAAATGGTCGTTCGTCTACTTTGGATATACCCACTGCCCCGACGTGTGCCCGACGACGCTCGCCGAGCTGGGCCGCGTGCAAAAATCACTCGAGGAGGCGGGATTGGATGCCGGTAACCAGTACTTCTTTGTCTCGGTGGACGCGCAACGCGACACCCCCCAAAGGCTCGCGCAATACGTCGCGTTCTTCAACAAGAAATTCGTCGGCGCGACGGGGACCGACGAGGCGCTGACGAAATTCACCCAGGAAGCGGGCGTCGTGTACTCGTTCCCGCAGGGCAGGAAGGGGAAGAATTACGCGGTGGACCACTCCTCGACCGTGGCGCTCTTCGATCCGAACGCACGTCTCGCCGCCGTCTTTACGTCGCCGCACAAGGCGGAGGAAATCGTCGAGGGCTTCCGGAAAATACTACGGCGCCGGACGTGACGGTTCGGCCGGTGGCGACACGATCCCGGAGCAACTCAGAAGCGCGCGCGCGCTCAACAGGTCGGTGGAATA
>DASPXL010000252.1:0-7601 GCA_035637375.1 Burkholderiales bacterium | reverse complement strand
ACGCGCCCGCGGCTGATGCTGCTCGATGAGCCGGTCGCCGGCATGGGCGCAGAGGAGACGCAGCGCATGATCGCTTTCCTCTCCACTCTCAAGGGCGGCAAGACCCTCATCCTGGTCGAGCACGATATGGACGCCGTGTTTTCGCTTGCCGACCGCGTATCGGTGCTGGTCTACGGCCGTGTTATCGCCACCGGTACGCCGCAGGAGGTCCGTGCCAACGCGGAAGTGCGGCGCGCTTACCTGGGCGAGGAGATCGCGGCTTGATGCTCGAGGTCGATGCGCTCGCGACCGCATACGGGCAGAGCCAGGTCCTCTTCGGCGTCTCGTTCGGCGTTCGCGCGGGCGAAGTCGCGACCTTGCTCGGGCGAAACGGCATGGGAAAGACCACCACGGTGCGCTCGATCATGGGCATGGTGCCCATCCGGGGAGGCACGATCGCGTTCGAGGGCAAGCCGCTGCACGGTCTGCCCTCGTACCGCGTGGCGCAGGCGGGGCTGGGCCTCGTGCCCGAGGGCAGGCAGGTGTTTCCCAACCTGACGGTGCGCGAGAACCTGGTGGCGACGGCGGCCAACCGCTTCGGGCGCGCCGATCCCTGGACACTGGACAAAATATTCGCGCTGTTCCCGCAGCTCGCCGAGCGGCGCGGGCACTTCGGCAGCCAGCTCTCGGGCGGAGAGCGGCAAATGCTCGCCATCGGGCGCGCCCTGATGACCAATCCGCGCATGCTCATCCTCGACGAGGCCACCGAGGGCCTCGCGCCGCTCGTGTGCATCGAGATCTACCGCGCCATCGAGAGCTTGAAGGCCTCGGGCCTGGCTATCCTCATCATCGACAAGAATCTGGGGGCGCTGACGCGCATCGCCGACCGGCACCACGTGCTCGAGAAGGGCCGCGTCGTGTGGAGCGGGGTTTCACCCGAGCTGGCATTCAATCGCGAAGTGCAGCACCGCTACCTGGGGGTCTGACGCGTCGACCGGCACGGCGAACCGGTCTCGGCGATAATGCCGACGCTTGAGCGAGTCCCTGATCGGAGTCCCGCAATGCTGAGAACCGTCGCGACGGCTTTGGGCGCCCTTCTTTGCGCGGCACCGGCGCTTGCCGAGGAGTACCCGCGCGTCGAGCTCGTCTACCAGCATGTGCCCTTCGACCTGTCCTGCGAGCAGTGGCGCAATACGAAAATCGAGCAGAGCTGGAAGGAGGAGATCGAGAGCAAGATCGCCGCCTATCAAGAGTTTTGGAACAAAGAAGCGCCGCTTTTGTTGGAAGCCGTGGTGTCGGAGGTGGGCAAGCCGTTCCAGCGCAAGGAAATGCTGGCGGTGCTCACGCTATGCCCGATTTCCTCCATGAGCACCCCTTTGGTGATCGGCATCGGGCGCTTCCTCGATGGGCCGACGCAAGGAAGCCCCCGGCCGGTGTTTCTGTTTTCAGCCGAGCTGTTTCACGAATTGTTGCATACGTACATCAGGCCTTTCCCGCCGCCCAATTCAAAGCTCATGGAAAAGTATAAGAACGAGCCGATTCTCGTGCAAACGCATCTGCATTTGATGGCGGTCATGAAGCAGGTCTATCTCAAGCTCGGCCGAAGCGAGCAGCTCAAGGAGATCATAGCGAGAGACAGCGCCGCGCCTAATCCGGCGTACAGGCGGGCGTGGCAAATCGTCAACGACATCGAAGGCCATCAAGCGTTCGTGGCCGAACTTCGGCGTTGACGGATCGCGCGCGCCGCTTGCCTTCGGGACGGCGCCTCAAGTAATCTCGCCGCGTGCTTTCCGTCAGGAACCTCTGCAAGTCCTTCTCCGGCCCGCGCGCAAAGACGGTGCTGCGCGACATCAGCTTCGATCTCGCCGCCGGCGATTACGTCGCCGTGATGGGCGAATCGGGGATCGGTAAATCCACGCTGCTCAACCTCCTCGCGGGGCTCGACCGGCCCGACTCCGGGCAGGTGCTGCTCGACGGGGAGGATCTCGGCGCGCTCGACGACGACGCGCTCACGCTCATTCGCCGCAAGCGGATGGGATTCGTATTCCAGGCGTTCCACATCCTGCCTTACCTGACCGTGGCGCAAAACGTCGGCCTGCCGCTCGCGCTGAACGGCGCCCGCAACGCGAAAATGCGCTCGCGGGTCGCGGCGCTGCTCGAGGCGGTGAAGCTCGCCGACCGCGGCGGGAGCCTGCCGCGCGAGCTCTCGGGAGGCGAGATGCAGCGCGTCGCGATCGCGCGCGCGATCGCGCACAAGCCGCGCCTGGTGTTCGCCGACGAGCCGACCGGCAATCTCGATCCCGAAAGCGCGAAGGACGTGCTCGCGCTCTTGCGCGAATGCGTGAAGGCCGAGGGCGCCGCGGGAATCCTGGTCACGCATTCCGCTGCCGCCGCGAAGACGGCCGACCGGATCTATGTGCTCACTCAGAACGGGCTGCGGTCCGCGTAGCCGCGCGCCTGAATTCTTGTGAATCAGCCTAGCCGGAACAGTCCCCGCTTAGCGCGGTGCAGGCGCTCGAAGCCCTTGTCGGTCACGAGCACCAGCTCGCCGACCTGAACGCCCGCTTTCTGATCGCGGGTGATCACGTTCGGCTGCACCACGCAGGTCATTCCGGCCTCGAGCGTCATCTCCGGAAGCGGTCCCGCTGGACGGCTCCTCGATCCGAGCACGGGCGGGAAATAGCCGCCGCCGAATCCGTGCATCAGGTCGTCGTAAACGGTGAACCCGGCGTCCTCGATGACGCCCGCCGCGTCGATGATCTGCTGCATGGTGGTGCCGTGGCGGATGACGCCGGTCACGGCGTCGAACACCGCCTCGGCCGTCTCGTGGAGCCTGCGGAACAGTGGCGTCGGCTCGGCCGCCACGGTGAAAGTGCGCAGGATCTGGCCGGGATAGTCGAAGAACTGGGCGGTGATCTCGGTGGCGATCACGTCGCCCGGCTGCACCTTGCGGTTCGATTCGAGCTGCCGCGGCACGCAGTATTCCGGGCTGGCCATCGGCGTGACGAGAAAGTAGTGGATGTAAGTCACCCCGCCGTGCGGGTGGTAGGCCGCCTCGCAGATTGCGCCCAGCTCGCGCTCGGTCATTCCGGGCCCCGCTTCGCGCCTCAAAGCATCGATCGCGAGGTCGGTGAGCGCCGCGGCGATCCGCATCCAGTCGATCTCCTCCTGCGACTTCACCAGCCGCATGCGGACGTATTCGCGGTTGAGATCGACGAGCGGCCCGAACTCGGCCTCGAGCTTCCTGCATTTTGAGAGTCCGAGGGCGCCCATCAGGCCGACGCGCTTCGCGCCGCGCGCCCTGAGGTCGGCGATCAGCTTGTCGATCCCCCGGTGCTCGCCCCAGCGCACCTCGGTGTCGCGCGCGAGCTTGCGCGCGAGCGGCCAGTGGTTGTACCACTCCACGTACATGACTTGCGGTTCGCCGGGGGCGACGATGACGTAAGCTTCCACCGTCGCGGGCCACGAAGTGAGCCAGGCGACGCCGGTGCCGGCGCGCTGCTCGCCGCACAGGAGCAGGTGGTCGACTCCCGCTTCGTCCATCGCGCGCGCGAGCATCGCGCGGCGGCGCGCCATTTCGGCGTCGGAGAAGCGCGGATACTCCGCGGCGTGGATCGCGGCGAGCCGCGGGTCGAGATCCGGAGGGTTGGGCATTATGGGCGGCGGGCTTTGTCCGAATTTGGGCAGCACAAGTGTAGCGCGGCGCGTGCCCGACGCGACTGTCGGGCTGCGGCGACAGCGCGAAATAGGACCTTGCGCCGCAAGATTCTCCCGGTGCAACTATTCGGGATCGCACCGTGTCTGAGGAGAATCACCTGAAGCATGGAGCAAATCATGAAATGGAACAAGAAGGGGCACGGCGCCTTGTCGGCCGTGACCGCGGGCGCGCTGGCACTGAACCTGGCCGCGTGCGACCAGATTCAATCGTTGTGGAAAAGCGAGAGCCCCAAGCCGGCCGCCGGCATAGTGGTGCAACCGGCCCCCCAACCCGCCGAAGGAAAGATCGAAGTGGCGAAATCCGGCGACAGCCGGAAAGCCGTGGAACCTCCCAAAGTCGACGAGGACGCTGCGCTGGCCGCCAAGGTCAAATCCGCCCTCGGCGCCGACCCGGTTCTCAAGTTCCTCGCGATCGACGCCCGCGCGTCGGACGGCGTCGTGACGCTTTACGGAACCGCGAACACCCGCGCGCGCCGGGATAAGGCGGCGAAAGTCGCGTCGGGCGTTCCGGGAGTCAAGTCGGTCAAGAACGAGCTGGTGATCGTCGCAGGATCGTAGGCCAACCGGCCTGGAGCGGGCCGCGCAACAGCAGTTTCAAATCATCGACGCCGGCGGGTCGCGCGAGCTTCGATGTCGGATCGATCATCTAGAAACGGCCGAGGCGCCTTCGCACGTTGAGCGCCACCGCCTGTGCCGCGGCTTCCTCGGTGTGGCGGTTCAGCTCGGCGGGGGAGAAGAACCGATAGATCCCTTTGGGGATTCCGGAGGTTGCCACTGCGGCGAGCGCTTGCCCGGTTGCTTGATGGATGGCGGCCGCTCGCAGGGCTTCCCCGCTCGGGAAGAGAGCGATCGTACCGACGATGCGTAGTCCGACTTGCCGCATGAGCCAAGTATGGCAGAGGCCGTTCATTCCGAAAAGCATTCTCGTTGACGCGGGTCCGCTCATCGCGATGCTGGATCGTTCCGGCGAGAACCATCGGCAGAGCAAGCGACTCCTCGAGGAATTCCGGGGCCGCATGCTGACCACGTGGCCGGTGCTGGCCCGAGGCCTGCCACTTTCTCCCCGAGCGCACGCAGATACGCTTTCTGCGGTGGGCCGCCGCCGGCGGATTGAGCATGGTGGAGCTCCACGAAACCGCACTCGCGGAAATCGCCGACTGGAAGGAAAAGTATCGCGACCTGCCGATGGACCTGGCCAACACCTCATTGCTGTGGGTGGCGGAACAGACCGGCATCACGGACATCCTCACGATCGACTTGCGGGACTTCTCCGCGTACCGACCGCCGAACGGCAAGGCGCTCGTTCCCGCTCTGTAGCGGGGTCAATCAACCGCCCCGACCGTTTGGCGGCGGGCGGTGGCCCGCGACACGCGCGTGCCGGACTGGCGTAGGCCTGGGGGTGCTCGATGAGCGCGGGGCGCGCCGGGGAGTTTCCGGCTTCGGCGATCGAACCCCGGCGGCGCCGGAGGAGTCCTCGCTGGGTCGTCCGTGTGGCCTGTCCGGGGGCAGTCGGCTCCAGGGATGTCCTAGGTGCAAAATTCCGGCGACACCCCTACTTTGTCAGGTCCATCCCGGACACGATCTGTAGGCTTTGCCTGATAGCCAATCCCCTACATTCCGCATTAAATTTCCCTCACGGCGCGAAGCCTCTGCCCGGCGTTAAACACCATCCGTAATTAAAGGCCGGTTACAAGGTTCCTAGGAGGTGCAATCGCGCCCGGCCACCGCCACAGGCAGTGGCCTGGAGGAATAGGGACCGCCGGTATAGTCAGTTCTAAATCCAGAAGCGGGCTCATAGTTTCAGAACGTCTCTTCGGCGACAGCCGCCGTGAGAGGGGGTGACTCGACTACTCGATATCTACCCGCGAGAACCAATTCCGATCGTAAGAAACCCTGCGGTGACAGATGGGAGCGGATCCATCCCTTCCTGCTCTGCTCCGCTTGTTTTTCAAATGAAGTTAACCGGAGGAAAGACTATGCATGCGAAATTGATGAGCAGGCGCGCTGACCGGGCTTTAGCAGCGATACAGGCCCTGGACCTCGAGCCTATCAGGCTCAGAGTCATGGATGCCGAGTTGGGAGAAGGCTGGACGCGCGAGTACGCCGAGAGCGTCGAGGGCGCGTACAGGACCTATCTCACGATGCTCGTGACGCACCCGGAGGACGTAGAGGACATTGTCGTAAGCAAGGACGTCGATGATTTCTGGCACGCCCACATCCTGCATACGATGAAATACACCGAGGACTGCGAGAGGGTGTTCGGCAAGTATCTGCACCATAATCCTCGGGACGGCGAGCGCACTCCCGCGGACATCGAGAGAAAGGCTGCCTTGGCCGAGAAAACCCGGCGTCTGTATCAGAGGGAGTTCGGGGATAGGCAAGATTACAACGCGGCTTGGTCCGGGATTTCCGTAAAGGCTGAAAACGCAGTGATGTGCAGCGCCGCCGTCCGGGCCGAGAACGTAGCGATGTGCAGTGCCGCCGTTCGTGCGGAGAACGCAGCCATGTGTAGTGCGGCCATCCGGGGGAAAAACGCAGCGATGTGCAGTGCCGCCGTCCGGGCAGAGAACGCAGCCATGTGCAGTGCGGCAATCCGGGTAAACAGTTCGGCACGAGCTATTCCTACGGTCGCTAATGGCGTATAAGTCCTTTTTCTAGCAGCGAAGATCGGTTTGAGGGCCGGAGCAATCCGGCCTTTTCTCCCTTTATCGCTGGTGAGGATACACGGAAACGAAAGAACGATATTCCGTCTGTTGTTGCATAATTAGCTCATATGCAACGATCGGGATAGGAATCGCGTCCAGATGAAGATCGGGTCCATAACCATATCCACTAACATGACGACTCGGTGGGCCTTCCATTCGACCCTGCTCCCCTGGCTCGTGTTAGCCTTAGGGATCCCAGCCTCGTTTTTTCTATTCAAATTCCTACAGGATTCGGTCGAGAATGTCGCTCGGCTGCGGTTTGAGCGCGAGGCAAAAGACGCAAATAGCATCATTGAGGGTCGTCTCCGCGCATATGGTGATGTTTTGTACGCGCTACGTGCGCTATTCGCCAGTGAAGATCCAGTGGATCGGCTTCGATTCCACCGCTTCATCGAATCTCTCGACGTTAAGCATCGCTACCCTGGTTTCATTTCGCTGAACTACGCCGCCTATTTTCCCGCGCGCGACAAGAAGCGCCTCGAAGAAGCGGTACGTCGTGACACCAGCCTTGACCCACAAGGCTATCCTAAATTTGCGATCAAGCCTCCAGGGGAGCGCCCTGAATATTACGCAATCGTGTACCTTGAGCCGATGGCTGGCTACGAGTTTGCGTTCGGTCTTGACCTCGGCGCAACTACATTGACCACAAACCCGGAAAAGGTAGCCGCAGCTATTCGCTTACAGCGGGATAGCGGAAAACTAATCACTTCTGCGCAGCCACTCCGGGTAAAGCGTGCGACAGAGGCGATCTATTTGGCGATGCGACTGGCGGTGTACAGGAAAGGGATGCCTATTGAGACGGTAGAACAACGACAGGCAGCCTATCTCGGCTCAGTCGGCTCAGGTTTCGATGTCGAAAGTCTGATAAGAGAGGCGCTCAACGAAGAAATGTTGCGGCACATGCGGATCAGGCTATACGACTCCGGGTCTGCCGTCGACTCCCCCGATTCCGATTCCCTCCAGGGAAAACGGCTGTTATTTGATAGCGACCGGCGGACTAAGGGGTCTCTCGCTCAGCCTGCCGTAGATTCAAACTCAATATTTTTTCACGCACTGCCGATTGAAATTGCTAGCCGAGTCTGGGAATTTGAATACAGCGCTCGAAAGGACGCCGTGATCAGTGCTCTGGACAAGGCCTGGCCATTCGGGGTGCTGGCTGGCGGTTTGCTCTCGAGCGTTCTCTTGTTCGGCGTGTTCTAT
>DASPXL010000251.1:0-5239 GCA_035637375.1 Burkholderiales bacterium | reverse complement strand
GGCGAGCGCGGCCCGCGCAGCCGAGTGACCGGCGGGCTCGTGTGCGGCGACCAGACGCTGTCCGACGTGGAACTGCAGCGCAACCGCTCCGACTTCGCCGACGAGATCCTCGCGCACCCGCTCGACGACGACTACCACCGGGCGCGCTCGCCGGTCTGGGAAAAAATCACCGTGCCGCTTCTTTCCGCGGCCAACTGGGGCGGGCAGGGGCTGCACCCGCGCGGCAATTTCGAGGGCTTTGTGCGCGCAGCTTCGAAGGAGAAATGGCTGGAGGTGCATGGCATCGAGCACTGGACTCATTTCTACACCGATTACGGAGTAGGCCTGCAGAAGCGGTTTTTCGCCTATCACCTGAAAGGCGAGAAGAACGGCTGGGACAGGCAGCCGCGGGTGCAGCTGCAGGTTCGCCATATCGACCGCTTCGTCGAGCGGCACGAGAGCGAGTGGCCGATCGCGCGCACGCGCTGGACGAGGTTCTATCTCGACCCAGCCGATCACGCGCTCGGCCCCGAGCCGCCGAAGGCCGCGGCAAGCGTCGCCTACGATGCGCTCGGCGACGGCGCGACATTCATTTCGGCGCCGCTCGAGCACGAGACCGAGATCACGGGTCCTCTTGCAGCGAGGCTGTTCGTGTCCTCATCCACGGTGGATGCCGATCTGTTCCTGGTTTTCCGGGTTTTCACTCCCGACATGCGCGAGGTGGTTTTTATGGGGGCGATCGATCCCCATACCCCGATCGCGCAAGGCTGGCTGCGCGCCTCGCACCGCAAGCTCGACCCGGTGCTCTCCGCCGAATATCGGCCCTACCATACCCACGATGAGCCACAGCCGCTGAAGCCCGGGGAAATCGTTCAGCTCGACGTGGAGCTCTGGCCGACGAGCATCGTCGTTCCGGCCGGCTACAGGGTGGCGCTGACCGTGCGGGGCCGGGATTACGAATGGCAGAGATTCACCGGTGCAAGGCTGTCGAATTTCAAGAACGAGTTGCGCGGCTGCGGGCCGTTCCTGCATGATGATCCGCGCGACCGTCCGGCCGCGGTCTTCGGCGGCAAAGTCACGATCCATGCCGGGCCGGGACGCGAATCCTATATTCTGGTCCCGGTAATCCCGCCAAGCGCCGAGGGCTGAAGAGGAGGAGATCGTGGCGACGAAACTCTACGGATTCTGGCGGTCCCTGGCCACCTACCGGGTGCGCGTCGCGCTCGCGCTCAAAGGCCTCGATGCCGAGCAGATCTCGATCAATCTGCTGCAGGGAAAGCAGCACGCCGAGGAATACAAGGCGATCAACCCGCAAAGCGTGGTCCCCGCGCTCGTGATCGACGGCGGTCCGCCGCTTTTCCAATCGATGGCGATCCTCGAGTACCTGGAGGAAACTCATCCGAAACCGGCGCTCCTGCCGAAGGACCCGCGCGGCAGGGCGCGCGTTCGCGGCCTCGCGCAGATCGTGGTGAGCGACGGGCATCCGCTGGTCGTTCCGCGGATCCGCGGCTACCTCGAGCGGGAAATGCATCAGGACGAGCCGGCTCGCAACAAATGGCTCGCGCACTGGACCTTGGAGGCGCTCAAGGTGCTCGAAGCGCACCTGGGAAAGGAGAAGGAGACGGGCAGATTCTGCCACGGCGACTCCCCGACCCTCGCCGACATCTGCCTTGCCTCTCAAGTCTTCGGCGCGAAGTTCTTCGACGTCGGCACCGCAGGCGTGCCGACGGTCATGCGCATTTTCGGTGAATGCATGAAAATCGGGGCTTTCGATCGTTCACAGCCGGCGAAGCAACCCGACGCCCCCCAAAATCCGACCCACTGAAACGCGACACCGAGGAGGAACCCACCATGGCATTTACCCGCAGGCGCTTCATCCAAGCCGCCGGGCTCGGCGCATCGGCGCTGGGCTTTCCCGCCGTCGTTCGAGGACAGGCCGGAGCGATCCGCGTCGGCCTTATGACGGTGAAGACCGGCCCGCTCGCCTCGGGCGGCATCGACATGGAGCGCGCGCTCGTCCAGTACCTGAAGGAGCGCAATTACACGATGGCCGGCCGGAAAGTGGAGCTCTTCGTCGGCGACAGCGGCGGCGTGCCCGCGCAGGCGCGCACCAAGATCCAGGAGCTGGTCGAGCGCGACCGCATCCACGTCATGATCGGGCCGCTGGCTACCGCCGAGGCGCTCGCCGCCGACGACTATATCCGCCAGGCGCAGCTTCTGACGCTTTCGGTCGCCGCCGCCGAGGACATGACGCAGCGCAAGCCGAATCCCTGGTTTACCCGCGGGACCTCCACCTCCTCGCAGTGCGCCCATCCGCTCGCCGATTACTGCTACAAGACGCTCAAGTTCCGGCGCATGGTGGCGATCGCCGACGACATCGCCTACGGCCACGAGATGTGCGCGGGCTTCCAGCGCGTGTTCGAGGAGCTCGGAGGCAAGATCATCCAGAAAACTTTCCCGCCGCTCACCGTGCCCGACTACGGCACCTACCTCGCGCAGCTCAAGACCAGCGCCGACGGCATCTTTCTCGGCTTCGCCGGATCGAACGGCTTCCGCTATCTGCGGCAGTTCAACGAATACGGCCTGAGGGGCAAGATCACGCCGGTCGGCGGCATGACCGCGCTCGACGAAGGGGTGCTGCGCAACATGGGCGACGAGGCCCTGGGCATCGTCACCTCCTGCTGGTACTCGGCCGAGATCGAGAACGCGATCAACAAGAAATTCGCCGCTAGCTTCCGCGTCGACTGGAAGTACGATCCCGGCTTCTACGCGGCCGCCACCTATGTCGAGGCCGCCGTGCTCGAGGCGACCCTGGACGCGATCAAGGGGAACATCGAGGACAAGCAAGCGTTCATGAAAGCGGTGCGCGGCATCAAGGTCGACACCGCGCGAGGCCCCGTTTCGTTCGACCGCTACGGCAACGTGGTGGGCAACATCTACATCCGGAAGGTCGAGCGCAAGGAAGGGCGCCTGGTCAACAGCGTGATCCGCACCTACCCGAACGTCAGCCAGTTCTGGACTTACAAGCCGGAGGAGTTCCTGAAGAATCCGGTGTACTCGCGCGATTGGCCGCCCGCCAAGAATCTAGAGTCGTGAACTTCTGAAGGCAAAGAGCGGGGCCGGATTTTCCGGCCCCGCGCGTTTATGCAGTACTGGATCATCCAGACCCTGAACAGCCTCGCGCTCGGCGGGCTGCTGTTTCTCCTTGCCGCGGGCTTTTCGCTGATATTCGGGCTGATGCGCATCGCGAATCTCACCCACGGCTCGATGTACATGCTGGGCGCCTACGTCGGCGTGTCCGTGCTCAAGGTCGTGCCCAATCTGTGGCTCGCCGCATTGATCGGCGGCCTCGCGATCGCGGTATTCGGCGGGCTGGTCGAGCGCCTGATCCTGCGCGCGCTTTCCGGGAACGCGCTCGGCCAGGTGCTGGTGACGCTCGGCATCTCGTTCATCATCGCCGACCTGTGCCTGATGGTCTGGGGAGGCGATCCGATCCCCGTGCCGACGCCGCCGGCGCTGCAGCAGCCGATTCTCGTCGGCGGCGTGGCGTTTCCGACCTACCGGCTGGTCGTGCTCGCTATTGCGGTCGTGACGGCGCTCGCTTTGTATCTGCTGATGGACCGGACCCGCATTGGAGCGATGATCCGCGCGGGCGTCGACGACATGCAGATGGCGCGCGCGGTCGGCATCCCGGTGTCGCGGCTCTTCACCGCGGTGTTCTGCCTGGGCGCGGCGCTCGCCGGGGCGGGCGGCATTATCGGCGGTCCCATAATGTCCGCGTATCCGGGTTTGGATGCCGACATGCTGCCGCTCGCGCTGATCGTGGTGATGCTGGGCGGGGTCGGCAGCCTGCTCGGCGCTTTCGTCGGCAGCTTCCTGATCGGCGCGATCTACACCTTCGGCACGGCGCTCCTCCCGGATCTCGCCTACGTGATCCTGTTCCTGCCGATGATCGTCGTGATCGCCTTCCGGCCCACGGGCCTTTTCGGGCGTCAATCCGTATGAGGAATGCCGGCTGGGTCGCGCTGGCGGCGGTGCTCGCCGGGTTTCCGCTCGTGGGCGGCGAGTACTACATCAATCTCACCAGCCAGATTTTCATCGCGGCGATTTTCGCGGCGAGCCTCAATTTGCTGGTCGGCTACGGCGGGCTGCCGTCATTGGGTCATGCTTCCTGGCTGGGACTGGCCGCGTACATCTCGGCGTGGATGTCGCTGAAGCTCGGCCTGGGACATTGGATCACCGCGCCTGCGGCGCTGCTCGGGACGACGCTTATCGCCTGCGTGTTCGGCTGGATCTCCCTGCGCGCCACCGGGCTGGGATTTCTGATGCTGACGCTCGCCCTCTCGCAGGTGCTCTGGGGAACCGCGTACCGCTGGGTTTCGGTCACCGACGGTGACAACGGTTTGCGGGGATTGACCCGGCCCGCGCCCTTCGGCATCAGCCTGGACGATGCGGCCTCTTTTTACTACTTTGCTCTGGCGATCACCGCGGTTGCGGTCTGGCTCATGGCGGTATTCGTCGCCTCGCCTTTCGGCGCCGCGCTGCGCGGAACGCGCGACCAGTCGCGGCGCATGAGCGCGCTCGGGCACGACGTCTGGCTGATACGCTGGATCACTTTCGTCTACTCCGGGTTCTGGGGCGCGGTGTCGGGACTGCTGTTCGTGTACTACAACAAGTACATCCATCCCGCTTCGCTCTCGATCACGGCTTCGGCGGAAGGCTTGCTTGCGGTCATCGCCGGGGGTTCCGCCACGCTCGCCGGCCCGATCGTCGGCGCTGTGATCGTGATGATCCTCAAGAATTACGTGTCCGCCTACATCGAGCGCTGGAACATGCTGCTCGGATTCGTGTTCGTCGTCATCGTGATCTTCGTGCCCGAAGGCGTCGTGCCGGGGCTGCGGCGCCTCGCCGGGCAGGCGAAGAAGGCCTGGAGGAGCCCCCGATGACGCCGGCGCTTCAGCTTCGCGAGCTGAGGAAGTCCTTCGGCGGCCTGCCCGCAATGAACGGGGTTTCGCTCGAGGTGATGCCCGGAGAGCGGCGGCTCATCATCGGCCCGAACGGGGCGGGAAAGACGACGCTGTTCAATCTGATCATGGGCGACCTCAAGCGCGACGCCGGGGCGATCCGCCTGTTCGGCGACGAGGTGTCGCGCCTCAAGCCGCACGAGCGCGCTCACCGGGGGCTCGCCCGCACCTACCAGATCATCACGCTTTTTCCCAAGGACTCGCTCGAGCACAACCTGGTGCTGTCCTTGCTCGGA
>DASPXL010000250.1:0-2523 GCA_035637375.1 Burkholderiales bacterium | reverse complement strand
GAAAAACGAGATCACGGGCGGCGCGACGCCCGCCTCGTTCGAGCCGAGCATCGACTACATCGTCACCAAGGTGCCGCGCTTCGCGTTCGAGAAATTCCCGCAGGCGAACGACCGGCTGACGACGCAGATGAAGTCGGTGGGCGAGGTGATGGCGATCGGCCGCACCTTCCAGGAATCGTTCCAGAAGGCGTTGAGAGGGCTCGAGGTCGGCGTGGACGGGCTCAATCAGAAGACCACCGACCGGGAGAAAATCGAGAAGGAGCTCGGCGAGCCGGGACCCGAGCGCATCTGGTACGTGGGCGACGCCTTCGAGAACGGGTTCACGCTGGAGGAAGTGCGCGAGCTCACGCACATCGACCCGTGGTTTCTCGCGCAGATCAAGGAGATCGTCGACCTGGAGATGGAGCTCGACGACAAACGGCTCGCGGACATCGACGCGCACACCCTGCGCGCGCTCAAGCGCAAGGGGTTTTCCGACAGGAGGCTCGCGTACCTCTTCAACGCGGGCGAGTCGGAAGTGCGCGCCGCGCGGCGGGGCTTCGGCATCCGCCCGGTGTACAAGCGCGTCGATACCTGCGCGGCGGAGTTCGCGACGCGCACCGCGTACCTGTACTCCACCTACGAGGAGGAATGCGAGGCCTTGCCGACCGACCGGAAGAAGGTCATCGTCCTCGGCGGCGGGCCGAACCGCATCGGGCAGGGCATCGAGTTCGACTACTGCTGCGTGCACGCGGCGCTCGCGCTGCGCGAGGACGGGTTCGAGACCATCATGATCAACTGTAACCCGGAGACCGTCTCGACCGATTACGATACCTCCGACCGCCTTTACTTCGAGCCGCTCACGCTCGAGGACGTGCTCGAGATCGTCGACAAGGAGAAACCCTACGGGGTGATCGTCCAGTTCGGCGGGCAGACGCCGCTGAAGCTCGCCCGGGACCTGGAGGCGAACGGCGTGACTATCATCGGAACGACGCCCGACATGATCGACATGGCCGAGGACCGCGAGCGGTTCCAGCAGCTCCTCGACCGCCTCGGTCTTCTTCAGGCGCCCAACCGCACGGCGCGCACCGAGTCCGAGGCGCTGCGCCAGGCGGAGAGAATCGGCTATCCGCTCGTCGTGCGTCCGAGCTACGTGCTCGGGGGCCGCGCCATGGAGATCGTGCATGAGCAGAAGGACCTCGAGCGCTACATGCGCGAGGCGGTGAAGGTCTCGAACGACTCGCCGGTGCTGCTCGACCGGTTCCTGAGCGACGCCACGGAAGTGGACGTCGACGCGGTGAGCGACGGCGAGCGCGTGGTGATCGGCGGCGTCATGGAGCACATCGAGCAGGCGGGGGTGCATTCGGGAGACTCGGCGTGCTCGCTGCCGCCGCACTCCCTCTCCCCCAAAGTCGAGCGCGAGCTGCGCAAGCAGACCGTGGAGCTCGCCCGCGCCCTCGAAGTCGTCGGCCTGATGAACGTGCAGTTCGCCATCCAGAAAAAAGAGGGGCGGGACATCGTCTACGTGCTCGAGGTCAATCCCCGCGCTTCGCGCACCGTGCCCTTCGTCGGCAAGGCGACCGGCGTCCCGCTCGCCAAGATCGCGGCCCGCTGCATGGTCGGGAAGACCCTCGCACAGCAGGGCGTGCGTGCCGAGGTGGTTCCCGAATATTTCTCGGTGAAGGAGGCGGTCTTTCCGTTCGTGAAATTTCCGGGAGTCGACACCATCCTCGGCCCCGAGATGAAATCGACGGGGGAAGTGATGGGCGTCGGGAAGAGCTTCGGGGAAGCTTTCGTCAAATCGCAGCTCGCCGCGGGCGCCAAGCTTCCGGAGACCGGCACCGCGTTCATCAGCGTCCGCGACGGCGACAAGCTCGCGGTGGTGCCCGTCGCGCGCGAGCTGGTGAAGCTCGGTTTCCACCTGATCGCGACGCGCGGCACGGGCGCGGTGCTCGCCTCGCACGGGATCGCCGTGACCGTGGTCAACAAGGTGGCAGAGGGCCGGCCGCACATCGTCGACATGATCAAGAACGGCGAGGTGAGCCTGGTGGTGAACACGGTGGAGGAGAAGCGCAGCGCCGTCTCGGACTCGCGCTCGATCCGCACCAGCGCCGTGCAGCGGCGCGTGACCTACTACACCACCGTGGCGGGCGCCCGGGCGGCCTGCGAGGGCATGCGGCACACGAAGTCCCTGGTGCCGTATTCCCTCCAGGAGCTGCACGGAGGCCTGCGCTCGCGCGGGCCTATTGCAAAATGGCTGGAAAAGTGGTCACATTAGAACGCCTCCCGCGATTTCTTCCGTTCTGAATCAACCATGCCGCAGCTCGGCGCCCAGGGCGCCGCGCGCGGCTTATTTTTGGCGCAAAGCATGAGCACGATTCCGCTGACGACGACCGGGGCCGAGCTGCTGCGGCAGGAGCTTCAGCGGCTGAAAACGGTCGACCGGCCGAGCGCGATCACCGCGATCGCGGAGGCGCGCACGCATGGCGATCTTTCGGAGAACGCCGAGTACGACGCCGCCAAGGAGCGCCAGAGCTTCATCGA
>DASPXL010000249.1:0-3841 GCA_035637375.1 Burkholderiales bacterium | reverse complement strand
CGACCCGCGCCCACAGCGCCTCGTCGATGCGCGCGCCTTTCAGCACGCGCTTGCGGCGCCACTCGCGCAGGAAACCCATGCTAGCGCCTGGAGGTGAGCACGACCCAGCGCGCCGCCACCCAGTTGCCGCCCCAGGACGTGGCGGCGACCAACAGCAGCAGGGTGGGCAGCATGCGGTGCTGCGCGGGGGCGGAAGGCACGGGAAATCCGGAAAACGCGCATTATCGTGGAGCGCGCCCGCGGGCGCCAGCCCATGCGATAAACTTCCCGCATGGTTTCCAGCACGCGCTCCGATGTCGCCGGAATCGGCGAATCCGACGCTCTGAACGCCGGGCTTTCCGGCGACGAGCGGCGCACGCTCGCCCGCGCGCTCGACTTCGCCGCGAGCGTCTACGGCGAAAAGCCCCTCGGTACGGGCGAACCGGCCTACGGGCACGCGATCGGGCTTGCGCGCAACGTCGCCGAGCTGCGGCTCGACGCCGATGCCCGCGTCGCGGGTCTGCTGTTTTCGGTTCCGGAATACCTGTCCGACGGAGAAGAAAAGCTCGCCGCTTCGTTCGGTGCGGCGGTCGCCTCGCTCGTTGCGGGAATCAGCCGGCTCAACTCGCTGCGCGTGATCACGCGCACCGTGGCGATGGGCAAGGACTCGCAGTCGCAGGCCGAGGTGCTGCGCAAGATGCTGCTCGCCATGGTGGAGGACATCCGCGTGGTGCTGCTGCGCCTGGCGAGCCGCACGCAGACCCTGCGCTGGCTCTCGCGCGGCCCCGAAGCCGGGCGCCGGGAGCTTGCGCGCGAGACGCTCGACATCTACGCGCCGCTCGCCAATCGCCTGGGCGTGTGGCAGCTCAAGTGGGAGCTGGAGGACCTGTCGTTCCGCACCCTCGAGCCCGAGCTCTACCAGCGCATCGCGGGCATGCTCGAGGACCGCCGCAGCGAGCGCGAGCGCTCAGTCGAGCATGCGATCGCCGAGCTCGCCGACGAGCTCGCCCGCGCCGGAATCCGGGGCGAGATCACCGGCCGGCCGAAGCACCTCTACAGCATCTATTCGAAGATGCGCGCCAAGTCGCTCGATTTCTCCGAGATCCACGACGTGAGCGGGCTGCGCGTGCTGGTGGACTCGGTGGCCGACTGCTATACGGCGCTCGGCGTCGTGCACAATCTGTGGGCGCCGGTCCCAAGGGAGTTCGACGATTATATTTCGCGCCCCAAAGCGAACCTCTACCGTTCGCTGCACACCGCCGTGATCGGGCCGGAGGGTAAGGCGCTGGAAGTGCAGATCCGCACCCGCGAGATGCACCGCGACGCTGAGCTGGGCGTCGCCGCGCACTGGCGCTACAAGGAAGGGGCGAAGCGCGGCAAGGGCGATCCGTTCGACGAGAAAATCGCCTGGCTGCGGCAGATGCTCGCGTGGCGCGACGAGATCGTCGACGCCTCGGACTGGGTCGAGCAGTCCAAGCGCGCCGTGCTCGACGACACGGTCTACGTGCTGACGCCGCAGGGCAGGGTCATCGACCTTCCGCAGGGGGCGACTCCGGTCGATTTCGCCTATGCGCTGCACACCGACATCGGCCACCGCTGCCGCGGCGCCAAGGTGAACGGCGCCATCGTCCCGCTCGATTACCGGCTCAAGAACGCTGAAAGCGTCGAGATCATCACGGCCAAGTCCGGCGGCCCGGGCCGCGACTGGCTCAACCCGGCGCTCGGCTACATCAAAAGCTCGCGCGCGCGAAACAAGGTCCGCCAGTGGTTCAACAGCCGCGAAATCGCGGGCGTCGTCGCTGCGGGGCGCGCCGCCGTGGAGCGCGAGCTGCAGCGCAGCAGAAGGCACGCCGTGAGCTTCGAAGAGCTGGCGAAGCGTCTCGGGTTCGGCAAGCCCGAGAATCTCTTCGCGGCGGCGGGACGCGAGGAAGTCAGCCCGCGGCAGCTGCGCACGGCGCTGCGCGGCGAGGCGGAACGTGCGCGACCAGCCGAAGCGCAGGCCAAGAGTTCCCGTGCCGGCCGGCCGCGCGGCGGAATCCTCGTCGTCGGCGTGGAGCGCCTGCTCACGCAGCTTGCGCGCTGCTGCAAGCCGGCGCCGCCGGACCGGATCTCGGGCTTCGTCACCAAGGGGCGCGGGGTATCGGTGCACCGGCGCGACTGCCCGAGCCTCGCGCGTCTCGTCGAGCGTTTTCCGGAACGCGGCATCGGCGCGGAGTGGGGCGGCCGCGCGGGCCAGGTCTATCCGGTGGACATCGTCGTGCGTGGAAACGACCGGCAGGGGCTGCTGCGGGACGTGACCGAGACGCTGGCACGGGAGAGGACGAACGTGATCGCGGCGAAGACGCAGAACCGCCACAACATCGCTTCGATGCACTTCACGATCGAAGTCGAGGACATCGACCAGCTGCGGCGCGCGCTGTCGGCGATCGAGGACGTGCGCGGCGTCTTCGCCGCGGCGCGGCGGTGAATCGAATGTCGGCCAAGAGTCGCGTGCAGGTAGCCATCATCGGCTCCGGGCCGGCGGGGCTCCTGCTCGGGCAATTGCTTCGCCTTGCGGGCATCGACACGATCATCCTCGAGCGGCGCGGCAAGGACTACGTGCTCGGCCGCATTCGCGCAGGGCTGCTCGAGCAGGGCACGGTGGACCTCCTCGACCGCGCCGGAGTCGGCAAGCGCCTGCACGCGCAAGGCTTGGTGCACGAGGGACTCGACCTGTGCTTCGGCGGCGTGCGGCACCGCGTCGACCTGCACGCGCTCTCGGGCAGGAAAGTCACGATCTACGGACAGACCGAGGTGACGCGGGACCTTATGGATGCCCGGGAGGCAGTGGAAGCCAAAACCGTATACGAAGCGGAGGACGCAAGCGTGCACGATTTCGGCGGCGCGCGTCCGAAGGTGCGATATCGCAAGGACGGCGCCGGGCACGAAATCGACTGCGATTTCATCGCCGGCTGCGACGGCTTTTACGGCGTGTGCCGCAGCAGCGTCCCGGCGAGCTCGATCGCCTGCTACGAGCGCGTCTATCCGTTCGGCTGGATCGGCGTGCTCTCCGACACGCCGCCCGTTTCGCACGAGCTGATCTACGTGCACCACGAGCGCGGCTTCGCGCTCTGCACCATGCGCTCGAACACTCGCAGCCGCCTCTACCTTCAGTGCCCGATCGAGGACGAGGTGGAGGACTGGCCGGACGAGCGCTTCTGGGACGAGCTGCGCCGGCGCCTTGATCCGGCGACCGCAGCCGCGCTCGTCTCAGGCCCGTCCATCGAGAAGAGCATCACGCCGCTCAGGAGCTTCGTCGCCGAGCCGATGCGCTTCGGCAGGCTCTTTCTCGCCGGCGACGCCGCCCACATCGTGCCGCCCACCGGCGCGAAGGGCCTCAATCTCGCCGCGAGCGACGTCCACTACCTCTCCGGCGCCCTGATCGAGCATTACGCGTCGGGAAAGACGGCGGAGCTGGACGCCTATTCGGCGCGCGCGCTGCAGCGCATCTGGAAGGCGGAAAGGTTCTCCTGGTGGATGACCCATCTCCTGCACCGCTTTCCGGAAAACGGCGCCTTCGGCGGGAAGATGCAGCTCGCCGAGCTGGACTATCTCTTCAGCTCGCGCGCCGCGCAGATTTCGCTTGCCGAGAACTACGTCGGCCTCCCCTATTGACGGGGTCGCCCGGTGCGCTCGGGCAGTATAATCGGGCGGACATGCGCATTCTGCTCAGCAACGACGACGGGTACTTCGCGCCCGGCATCGCGATCCTTGCAGAAACGCTGGTCCCCCTCGCCGAGGTCATCGTGGTCGCCCCGGAGCGCGACCGCAGCGGCGCCTCCAATTCTCTCACCCTGGACCGGCCGCTTTCGGTGCGCAAATC
>DASPXL010000248.1:0-6324 GCA_035637375.1 Burkholderiales bacterium | reverse complement strand
CTCATTCATTCTTCTCTCCGCTTCCCCGCGGTTCATCTTCGGCTCGAAGCGCTTCGCTATCTTCCATTGCCTCGCGATTTCCTCACGGCTCTTCCACACGCCGGTGGCAAGGCCCGCGAGATAAGCGGCTCCCAGAGCGGTGGTTTCGAGCACTTTCGGACGCACGACGGGGATTCCGAGCAGGTCCGCTTGGTACTGCATCAGCAAATTATCCGCCGCGGCACCACCGTCGACGCGCAGCTCTTTCGATTTCTGGCCGGAGTCCTGTTCCATGGCCTGGAGCAGATCCGCCGACTGGAAGGCGATCGATTCCAGAGCGGCGCGCGCGATGTGTCCGGCGTTCGATCCGCGCGTGAGACCGACGATGGTGCCGCGCGCGTACGGATCCCAGTGCGGCGCGCCCAGGCCCGTAAAGGCCGGCACCAGATAGACCCCGCCGGAATCCGGAACGCTCGCTGCGAGTTTCTCGATGTCCACCGATTTGCGGATGAGGTGCAAACCGTCGCGCAGCCACTGCACCACCGCGCCGCCGGTGAAGACGCTGCCCTCGAGCGCGAACTGCTTCGCGCCCGCTTGCGCGGCGCAGGTGGTGATAAGGCCGCTGCGCGACCCGATCGCCTTGTCGCCGGTGTTGAGCAGCAGAAAACAGCCCGTGCCGTAGGTGTTCTTCGCCATCCCCGCCTCGTGGCAGGCCTGGCCGAAAAGCGCCGCCTGCTGGTCGCCGGCGATTCCGGCGATGGGGACTTCCGCGCCGAGCATGTTCCTCGCGGTCGTGCCGTAGACGTGGGAGGAGGGCAGAACCTCGGGCAGCATGGCGCGCGGCACGCGGAAAATCCCGAGCAGCCCGTCGTCCCATTCGCCGCGGTGGATGTCGTAGAGCATGGTGCGCGAGGCGTTGCTCGGATCGGTGACGTGGAGTTTTCCGCCCGAGAGATGCCAGGCGAGCCAAGTGTCGATGGTGCCGAAAGCGAGCTCGCCGCGCTCGGCGCGCGCACGCAGCCCGGGCACCTCGTCGAGCAGCCACTCGAGCTTGGTCGCTGAGAAATACGGGTCGATGACCAGACCGGTCTTCGCGCCTATCGTCGCGGCAAGGCCCTGTTTCTTCAGCTCCTCGCAGCGCGCGGCGGTACGCCGGTCCTGCCACACGATGGCGCGGTGAACGGGCTTTCCCGTGCGCCGGTCCCACACCACCGTGGTCTCGCGCTGGTTGGTGATTCCGATCGCGGCAAGGCGCCCCGGGGCCAGCTTCGCTTTCTTGAGCGCCGCGCGCGCGCAGGCGAGCTGCGTGCGGAGGATTTCCATGGCGTCGTGCTCGACCCAGCCCGGCTGCGGGAAATGCTGGCGGAACTCCTTCTGCGCCAGCGCGCGCGCGGTCCCGCGCTCGTCGAACACGATGGCGCGGGAGCTGGTGGTGCCCTGGTCGAGCGCGAGGACGTAGCGCATGGAAAATTCTAGCAGGGGCCCCGGTTTGAAACTGCTCTTATAATCACCCTCCGCGAAAGGGAGAACGCCATGATCCGAGCCTTGAAGCCGTTTGCAGCCGTTCTGACGACGCTTCTCGCAACAGCGGCTCCGGCCGCAGCCCAGCAGATCGAGAACGAGCTGGTGCTGATCACGCCGGTCGCGCGGACCCTGACCGATCCGGCGCTGGCGGAGTTCGCCAAGTACGCCAAGGAAAGATGGAACGTCAACGTGAAGACGAGCGCACTGGCGGCCGGCACGCCGGTCGCCTACGGCCGTATCGTCGAGTGGAAGGGCCGGCCCGAGGCCGACATCTTCTGGGGCGGCGAGAGCGCGCTCTTCGACAAGCTCGCCGAGCAGAAACTGCTGGCCAGGCTCGACTTGCCGAAAAGCGTCGTCGACTCGATCCCGGACAGCATCGGCAAGCCCAAACCCATCCCGCTGAAGGACCCCAAGGGATACTGGATCGGCACGGTGCTCGAGCCCTACGGCCTGGTGTACCACCCCAAGCTGCTCGCGCGCCTCGGGGTGCCGGAGCCCAAGGATTGGGACGATCTGCTGCATCCCAAATTGAAGGGCAACGTCGCACAATGCGCGCCGACGCGCTCCTCCAGCAGCCACGCGACCTACGAGGTGATCCTCCAGCGCGACGGGGACGCGAAGGGCTGGGAGTGGCTGAAACGCCTCGCGGGCAACACGGGCATCTTCACCGCGCGCAGCCGCGACGTGCCTTCGGTCGTGGCGAGAGGCGAGTTCGCGGCGGGATTCGCGGTGCCGAGCTACATGGCGTTCGAGGACCGCCTGGCGGGGCACGAGATCAAGTTCGTGGCCCCGAAGACCGCGTGGATCACCCCCGAGCCGATCGGCATCCTCGCCGGCTCCAAGCGCCCCAAGGCGGCGCGCGCCTTCGTCGAGTTCATGCTCTCGGAACGCGGGCAAAATATGGCGATGGAACGGGGCGTATTCCCGATCACGCCGAAATTCCGCGTCCAGGGCAAGCCGGGTTCCCAGGCGGAGATGGCGGTCGAGTTCACCGGCGGCCTGCGCTCGTATTTCGACGTCGACGTGACCAACATCTACGACGACGACATCGCCCAGAAGCGCTACGAGCAGATCAACTCGCAATTCCGCAAGGAGATCGAGTCGGTCGCGGAAGAACTGAAGAAGAAGTAAGCCGCCGGCCCGGGTCATGCGCATCGCGGTCGAGAACCTGACGAAGCGCTTCGGGGACCTGGCGGCGGTCAGCGGGGTCAGCCTTTCGGTCGAGGAGGGCGAGATGTTCACCCTCCTCGGTCCCTCCGGGTGCGGCAAGACCACGCTGCTGCGCTTGCTCGCCGGCTTCTACGCCGCCGACGAGGGAGAGATCCGTTTCGGCGATCGCGTGGTCAACGACGTGCCCCCGCACGAGCGCGGCATCGGCATGGTGTTCCAGAACTATGCGCTGTGGCCGCACATGACGGTGTCGGAGAACGTCTCTTACGGGCTGAAACTGCGCAAGGTCTCCTCGTCAGACACGGCCGCGCGGGTAAACGGGGTGCTGGAGAAAGTGGGTCTCACGGGCCTTTCGGATCGTTATCCCGGCCAGCTGTCGGGCGGGCAGCAGCAGCGCGTGGCGCTGGCGCGCGCGCTCGTGCTCAATCCCCAGATGCTGCTGCTCGACGAGCCGCTCTCCAACCTGGACGCCAAGATCCGCGTGCAGGTGCGCTCGGAGATCCGCAAGCTCCAGAAGGAGCTGGGCATCACCGCGGTCTACGTGACTCACGACCAGGAGGAGGCGCTCGCGATGTCGGATCGCATCGCCGTCCTCAACCTCGGAAAAGTCTGCCAGGTCGGGCCGCCCAAGGCGCTGTACGAGCGGCCCGCCAGCCGGTTCGTGGCCGATTTCATCGGGATCAACAATCTCCTCGAGGGCACGGTGCGCTCGGCCGAAGGCTCCACCCTGCGGGCAGAAACGGCGTTCGGCGTGCTGTCGGCGATCCACGACGCCACGCTGCGGGTGGGGGACGCTTGCGTGATCTGCATACGCCCCGAGAACATCGCGCTGGACGGCCGGTCCGGCGGCGAGAGAAATCACTTCAAGGGCAGGATCTCCTTTGCCGCGTATCTCGGCAACACGCTGCGCTACGACGTCGATCTCGGCGGCGGCGTCACCTTCAAGACCGACATCGGGGATCCATGGCGCCACGAGCAGATTGCGATGGGCACGGCCGTTGAGCTGAGCTGCGCGATCGGCAGCACGCTGGCGATTCCGGCGGACTGATTGCGCGAGAGCCATGGCGCAGACCGCTGCGATCGTCATCCGGGGGCCCCGCACCCCCGCAAGCGCCGTGATCGGTTTCGGGCTGATCTGGCTGTTCCTCGTTCTCTTCGTTCTGTACCCGCTCACGCGGATTTTCTACGACGCCTTCTCGGACGAGGCCGGCCGGCTCACTTTCGCGAACTTCCATGAGTTCTTTACCGACCGGTACTACCTGCGCTCGCTCTGGAACTCCCTCGCGCTGGGAGTCGCGACGGTCATCACGACCTCGGTGATCGGGATCGCGGTCGCGTTCCTCATCATCCGCTTCGAGTTTCCCGGCCGGAATCTCTTTTCTTATCTCACGATGCTGCCGATGATCCTGCCGCCGCTGGTCGGCGTGCTCGGCTTCGTCTTCATTCTCGGCCGCGCCGGCACGGTCAACGTGCTGCTCCACGACGGGTTCGGCCTGACGACCCCGATCAACTTCATGTACGGGATGCACGGCGTGCTGCTCGTCGAAACCCTGCACCTGTTCCCGTTCATGACGCTCAGCATCCTCGACTCGCTTTCCAAGGTGGATCCGTCGCTCGAGGAAGCCGCGCAGGTCGTGGGCGCGAACGGCTGGCGGCGTTTCCGGGACGTGACCCTTCCCCTGACCACGCCCGGCTACGTTTCCGGAGCCCTGCTCGTGTTCATCTGGACCTTCGCCGACTTCGTCACGCCCCTGGTCGTGGGCGTGCAGGATCTCCTCGCCGTGCAGGCCTACCTCAACATCACGCAGTTCGTCGACCGGCGCATCTTCCGCATGGGTATCGTGATATCGGCTCTGCTCGTCGTGCTGGCCGTCGTGTTCGTGCTGGTCGCGCGCCACTATGTGGCGATCAAGGATTACAGCTCTCTCGCCTACTCGAGGGTGGGGCGCCGGCAGCTGGGGCCGGTCGCGCGCTGGCTCGCGGTGGGCTTTCTCGTGATGCTGATGCTCGCGTCGCTCCTCCCGCAGGCCGGCGTCGTGCTGGCCGCGGTCGGCAAGGGCTGGTCGCTCACGCCGCTGCCGGTCCATTACACCCTCGACCACTTCAAGCAGGTCAGCCTGGAGACGCCCAGGTTCATCATCAATTCGCTGCTGTATTCCGGGCTGGCCGTGCTGATCTGCCTGGGTGTCGGGGTTCCGATGGCGTGGATCATGGCGCGGACCCGGACGCCTGGGCGGGGCGCGATGGACGCGCTCACCACGCTGATCCTCGCGATTCCGGGCACCGCCATCGGCATCGCCTACATCCGCGCCTTTCACTACCCCCTGCCGGTCATCGATATCGCACTCACCAGCATGTGGATCGTTCTTCCGCTGGTGCTCGCCGTCCGCCGGCTGCCGTACACCGTGCGCAGCAGCTATTCGTCGCTGCTGCTGGTGCACAAGTCGATGGAGGAGGCCGCCGAGAACGTCGGCGCCTCGAAGCTGAGAACGTTCACGGACATCACCGCACCCCTGGTGTGGAAGGGCATCCTCGTCGGCGCGATTTTTTCCTTCATCATGTCGATCCAGGAAGCGTCCGCCACGCTGTTCCTCACGCTGGGTGGCTGGGAGATGATCCCGTTCGGAATCTTCACCTACTACATCGCCGGATCCCACAGCCAGGCGGCCGCGCTCGGCGTGATCCTGATCGTGCTGTGCGCGGCGAGCCTCTACGTGGTCAATCGCGCCGCGGGAGCGCGCGTCGGCGGCCTGTTCGGGTGAGATGAAGGCGCTCGCCCAGCTCGACGCGCGCGGCGTGAGGGCCGTGCTCGTCGACATCGACGAGACCCTGACCACTGCGGGCAAGCTGACCGGCGCCGCGTACGCGGCCCTCGAGCGCCTCCACGCCGCGGGCAGGATCGTCGTTCCCGTGACCGGGCGCCCGGCCGGATGGTGCGACCACATCGCGCGCATGTGGCCGGTGGACGCGGTGGTGGGCGAGAACGGCGCCTTCTACTTCCACTTCTCCGAAGGCAGGCTGCACAAGCGCTTCCTGGAAGACTCGGCCGAACGCGCGCAAAAGCGCGCGCGCCTGGACGGCATCGCCCGGCGCATCCTCGCCGAGGTGCCCGGCTGCGCGCTCGCCGCCGATCAGCCTTACCGGGAGACCGACCTCGCGATCGACTACTGCGAAGACGTGCCGCCGCTCGCGCTCGACGCCGCGGAGCGCATCGCGGGGTTGATGCGCGATGCGGGGCTCAACGCCAAGATCAGCTCGATCCACGTCAACGGCTGGTTCGGCGGCTACGACAAGCTCGCGACCAGCCGCGTCTTGTTTTCGGAGCGTTTCGGCCTCGATCTGGACGTCGCAAACAAGGAGTTCGTGTTCGCCGGCGACTCGGCGAACGACGCTCCGATGTTCGGCTTCTTCGAGAATTCCGTCGGCGTGGCGAACGTACGTCGCTTCGAGGGGCGGCTCGACGCGGCGCCGAAGTACGTGACCCGCGAGGCCTCGGGCGCCGGCTTCATCGAGCTTGTGGAGCACCTCCTCCAGGGCTGACCGGCCCATGGCGCGAATGCGGGCCGCTTGACGCGGGTCAATGAGCCTCCGCGCCGCATGCGGCGATGATTGCGGCTACCATCCGGGACGCAAATGAAAATCCACGAATAC
>DASPXL010000247.1:0-4567 GCA_035637375.1 Burkholderiales bacterium | reverse complement strand
AGGTGATGGGGTTGCTGAAGGGCAAGCTCTCGGGACGCGCGGACATGGGCAGGGTGTCGGCGCTGGTGAAAGCGAAGCTTTCCGGATAAATCGCCTTGCGACTTGCGCTCCCGGAATTTTCGCCTATAAAGGTAAGATGGTGAGGAGGGACGGGCCCGGTGAGCCCATTCATTGCGGCGCGCTTGCCGGCGCGACGCTCCGTTGCAGCGCGTTTCGGCCGTGATCCCCGATTCGTTCAAGCAAGAACTGCTCCATCGGGTCGACATCGTCGACGTGATCGAGCGCTACGTGCCGCTGAAAAAGAGCGGCGCCAACCATCTCGCCTGCTGCCCGTTCCACAGCGAGAAGACGCCCTCGTTCACGGTAAGCCCGGCCAAGCAGTTCTACCACTGCTTCGGCTGCGGTGCGCACGGCAACGCCATCTCCTTTCTCATGGAGTACCAGGGCCTCGGCTACGTCGAAGCGGTGAAGGACCTCGCCGAGTCTGCCGGCATGAAAATGCCCGAGTTCGAGCCGCGCGAAAATAAACCCGAGGCCGGCGCCGACCTTTACGCCATCATGGAGCGCGCCTGCGACTACTACCGCGATCAGCTGAAAGCCGCGCCGCGCGCGATCGAATACCTCAAGGGCCGCGGACTGACCGGAAAAATCGCCGGGCGCTTCGGCATCGGTTATGCGCCCGGCGGCTGGCAGAACCTGGAAAGCGTATTCCCGGACTACGCCGACAAAGCCCTGAAGGACGCGGGCTTGGTGATCGACCCAGAAGGGGGCGGGCGGCGCTATGACCGCTTCCGCGACCGCATCATGTTTCCCATTCTCAACCAGCGCGGTTCGGTGATCGCTTTCGGCGGCCGGGTGCTCGGCGAGGGGGAGCCGAAGTATCTCAACTCCCCGGAGACCCCGCTCTTCGAGAAAGGACGCGAGCTCTACGGTCTTGCCCAGGCGAGGTCGGCGATCCGCGCAGCAGGCCGCGTGATCGTGGTCGAAGGCTATATGGACGTGGTGGCGCTCGCGCAGCACGGCGTCGAATATGCCGTCGCGACGCTCGGAACGGCCACCTCGGTCACACACGTCCAGAAGCTTCTGCGCCAGACGGACGAAGTCGTTTTCTGCTTCGACGGCGACGCGGCTGGGCGCAAGGCGGCTTGGCACGCGCTCGAAGTGAGCCTACCGCATCTTGCCGACAACAAGGCGATGCGGTTTCTGTTCCTGCCGCCGGAACACGACCCCGACAGTTACGTGCGGGAAAAGGGCAAAGAAGCGTTCGAGAAGATACTGGAGACGACCCGGCCGCTGTCGGAGTTTTTTGTAGAGGAGCTGATGGGGCGTGTTGAACTGAAAACATACGAGGGGCGCGCGCAGCTTGTGCATGAAGCGAAACCGCTGCTCAAGCAGATTTCGGCTCGGACGTTACAGCGGCAACTTATTCAGATGATCGCGGCCACGGGATACTTGGACGAGGGTCAAGCTGCGCAGCTCACCCAAGAACTCACCAAAACCAGACTCGCCGCTCCGGCTCGCGGGGTGGAGCGCGGAGCGCAGGCCCCGGAGCTGAGGTTGGTCCGTATCTTGCTCCAATGCCTGATTTCCAAGCCGGCGCTCGCGAAGGAACTTTCTCCGGAGCTGCTGGACCAAAGCTCGCCTGAGGCGCGCGCTCTGGTCGCTGTTGCCGAATTCTGTCGCGAAAAGCCGGAAACGGAAGGGAATATCGTGGTCGACCATTTCCAGGGAACTGAATTCCGCAGTCTCCTCGAGTCGAGCCAGGCCGCGCTTCTGGATACGAAGCTCGAGGCGGAGCACATGGAGGTGGATTTTCGGGGCGCTCTTGAGTGCCTACAAGACAAACAACGGCAGCAGCGGTTCGAGGCCCTGAGGGTGAAACCGGGGCGCACGCCGGAAGAAGAAGCGGAGATGCTTCGTTTACTCCGGGAACGCAAGCAAACCCCTGCAAGTGCTTCAAACAATGCTATAATTTCCGGTTCCCGAGCGATTTCGTGAGAGACGGCAAAATCATGGCGAAACAGAAAGTTAAGTCGAAAACGCGCGTTTTGGCCAGGCCCGGCGCCGCGGCCAGGCTCGCGCTCGCCCGGAAGAAACGCTTGCTGATGGCGAAGCTCAAGGCGCAGAGGGCGAAGGCCGCCGCGAGCTTGCGCGCCCAGAAGGAGCGCGAGAAGGCGCGCAAGGCCCGCGAAGCGGCGCGTGCCAGGGCGGCGAGGGAAATGGAAAGAGAGAGGATCCGCAGGCTCAAGGCGAATGAAGCCGCCCGTGCCCGGGTCGCGCGCGAAAGGGAAAAGGAAAAAGCCCGCAGGGCGAAGGACGCGGCCCGCGCGAAAGCCGCAAGAGAGAAGGAGCGCGCCCGACTCAAGGCCGCCAGGGAGAAGGAACGCTCGCGCAAGGCGGCGGAGCTGCAGAAGGCGCGCGAGCGCGCCGCCAAGGAGAGGGTGCGCCTGAAGGCTGCGAAAGAAAAACAGCGGGAGCGCGAGCGCATCGCGCGCGAAAAAGCGAAGGCGCGGGAACTTGCCGCCCGCGAGAAGGCGAAAGCGAGAGAGCTCGCCGCGCTGGAAAAGGCGAAGGCGAAGGAGGCGGCGCTCTTTGCCAAGCAGAAGGAAAAGGAGCTCAAGGCGCAGCTCAAGCTCCAGGCGCAGGAGCTCATGAAACTGCGCCGTGCCGGGCGCTCGCGCCGCAACGGCGACGCCGAGCGGGAACTCTTGCGCCGCGCCGAACTGAAGCCCGAGGACGCCGAAGCGCGCCGGACGCGGCTGAAGAACCTCATCAAGCTGGGGAAAGAGCGGGGCTTCCTCACTTACGCCGAGATCAACGACCATCTGCCCGACGACATGGTGGACGCCGAGCAGATCGAGTCGATCATCACGACGTTCAACGACATGGGCATCCAGGTCTACGACGAGGCCCCGGACGCCGACACGCTGCTGATTTCGGAGACCACGCCTGCGGCGGTGCCCGACGAGGATGCCGAGGAGGAAGCCGAAGCCGCGCTCTCGACGGTCGACCCCGAGTTCGGCCGCACGACCGACCCGGTTCGCATGTACATGCGCGAGATGGGCTCGGTAGAGCTCCTCACGCGCGAAGGCGAGATCGAGATCGCCAAGCGGATCGAGGACGGCTTGAAGCACATGATCCAGGCGATCTCCGCCTGCCCGACGACCATCGCCGAAATTCTCGATCTCGCCGGCAAGGTCGCCCGCGACGAGATGCGCATCGACGAGCTGGTCGACGGTCTGGTCGACCCGAACGCCAAGGACGAGCCGATCCAGGAGCTGCCGGAGGACCTCGAGCCCGAGGAAGAGGAGGAGACCGAGGGCGAGGACGACAGCGCCGCGCTCTCGGCGAGCCTGCTGCAGCTGAAGGAGGATGCGCTCGCGCGCTTCGCCAAGATCCACCGGCTCTACGAGAAGATGAAGAAGGCGCTCGCCGAGTACGGACATCGCAGCAAGGAATACATCCGGGTGCGCGATCAGATCGGCGGCGAGCTCATGAACATCCGCTTCACCGCGCGCATCATCGAAAAGCTGTGCGATTCCTTGCGCGGCATGGTGGAAGAGGTGCGCAGCCACGAGCGCGAGATCATGAACCTGTGCGTGAACAAGGGCGGCATGCCGCGCCCGCAGTTCATCAGGGAGTTCCCCGGCAGCGAGACCAACATGCGCTGGGTCAAGAACGAGATCGCCGCGGCCAGGCCCTGGAGCGGCCAGCTCTCGCGCTACGAGCCCAACATCCTCGAGCAGCAGCAGAAGCTGCTCGCGATCCAGAAGCGGATCGGCATCCCGCTGAAGGACTTGAAGGAGATCAACAAGCAGATGTCCACGGGCGAGGCGAAGGCCCGCCGCGCCAAGCGCGAGATGACCGAGGCGAACCTGCGGCTGGTGATCTCGATCGCGAAGAAGTATACGAACCGCGGTCTGCAGTTCCTCGACCTCATCCAGGAGGGGAACATCGGCCTGATGAAGGCGGTGGACAAGTTCGAATACCGCCGCGGCTACAAGTTCTCGACTTACGCGACCTGGTGGATCCGGCAGGCGATCACCCGCTCGATCGCCGACCAGGCCCGCACCATCCGCATCCCGGTGCACATGATCGAGACGATCAACAAGATGAACCGGATCTCGCGCCAGATCCTTCAGGAGACCGGGCAGGAACCCGACCCGGCGACGCTCGCGCAGAAAATGGAGATGCCCGAGGACAAGATCCGCAAGATCCTCAAGATCTCCAAGGAGCCGATCTCGATGGAAACCCCGATCGGCGACGACGACGACTCGCACCTGGGGGATTTCATCGAGGACCAGGCGACCCTCGCCCCGAACGACGCGGCGATGTACGCGAGCCTGCGCGAGGTGACCAAGGACGTGCTGGACTCGCTCACCCCGCGCGAGGCGAAGGTATTGCGCATGCGTTTCGGCATCGAAATGAACACCGACCACACGCTGGAAGAGGTCGGCAAGCAGTTCGACGTCACGCGCGAGCGCATCCGGCAGATCGAGGCGAAGGCCTTGCGCAAGCTCCGCCACCCGTCGCGTTCCGAGCGGCTGAAGAGTTTCCTGGACAACAA
>DASPXL010000246.1:0-2838 GCA_035637375.1 Burkholderiales bacterium | reverse complement strand
GTCCCGCGCGTGACCGCGTCCATGCTGGAACTCGCCGTCTGTTCAAGCGCGAGCGTACCTTCGGTGACTGGAGCGCTCGACGGCACCATCAGAACAGAGACCGCAATCGCGGCCGGAGTGCTGATAATGGAGGCGATGAGGACGTGCCCCAGCGCGTCGGGAATCACCCTGGACAGGATGCTCGCGTAGAGCGCCATCACGGTCCCGGCGATAGTCGCCATGCCGCAGCTCATGAGGATGAAGAGCTCGCTCCGGCTCATGCTCCGGATATACGGCTTGACGACGAGCGGAGCCTCGACCATGCCGACGAAAACGTTCGCCGCAGAGGACAGGCCGATCGCGCCGCCCACGCCCATCGTCCTCTGCAGGAGGAGCGAAAATCCCCGCACGATCCACGGCAGCACGCGCCAGTGGAAGAGCAGCGCCGAGAGCGCGCTCACCACGAGCACCAGCGGCAGCGCCCGGAAGGCGAGCACGAAGCTCGCCCCCGGATAGGTCTCGGCGAACGGAAGCGGCCCGCCGCCGAGAAACCCGAACGCAAACGCGGTTCCTTCGCGCGTCGCCTTTTCAAGAGCGTTCAGCGCGTCGTTGAGCGCGAAAAAGGCGTGCTTGACGGGTGGTGCCTTCAGCAGCACGACCCCCAGACCGAAGGTCAACAGCATCCCGGCGAGGACGGGCCGCCAGGCTACGCTCTTGCGGTCTTCGCCCAGAGACCAGGCGAGGGCATGCAGAAGAAAAAAGCCGATCAGGCTGTGAACGACGGACCAAGCGTCCATGCCCGAATTCGCGCCCGATCAGGACAGGCTTACGCCGAGCAGCATGCCGACGAGGTAGGTGACCGTCCCTGCGCCGCCGCCTATCGCGAGCATGCGCAGGCCGTCGCGAACGGCGCTGCGGCCCGTGAACAAGCTGATCACCGCGCCGACCCCGAACAAGGCGGCCCCGGTCACCGCGACCGCCGCAATCAGCGCGCCTTCGGCGCGCGCGATCAGAAATGGCGCAAGCGGCACGAGCGCGCCGACGCCGAACGCAAAAAACGAGGACAGCGCCGCTCCCCAGGGGGAACCAAGGTCTTCGGGATTGAGGCCGAGCTCCTCGCGCGCCAGCGTGTCGAGCGCTAGGCGCGGGTCGGCGATGGTGCGCGTGGCGAGCGCATGGGCGTCCTCGCGATTCATCCCTCGTGCCGCGTAGATCAACGCGAGCTCCTCGGCCTCTTCGTCGGGATACTCGTCGAGCTCGGCCTGTTCCAGTCCGATCTGATGCTCGTACATTTCTCTTTGTGAGCGCACAGAGACGTACTCGCCGGCGGCCATCGAGAAGGCTCCCGCGAGCAGGCCGGCGATCCCCGAGAGGAGGATAAATCCGGTGTTCGAGGACGCGCCTGCGACACCGAGGATAAGACTCAGGTTCGATACCAGCCCGTCGTTGATCCCGAATACCGCCGCGCGCAGGTTTCCGCCGGCGCCGAAACCGCGGTGGCGCTTCCCGACCTCCTCGACCGAAGTCGGCGCCGGATGTCCGGGCGTGGCGTGGCTGTATACGGAGAGCCCGCGCACTTTCATAGCAGCAAGGACGCCGCGCATCGCGCGAGCGCCGTATCGCCGAACTAGACCCGCGACGATGCGGGAGCGCAGATCCGGAACGAAGGCAGGCACCGATGCGAGCCCCGCGTTCTTTGCCCAGATCGCAGCCTGCCCCTCGGCTTCGCGCGCGAGTTCGAGGAACAAGGTCGAACGCGGCGAGCCGCGCTCGACCTCGGCGATCACGCGGTAGAGGTAGGCCGAGCGCACTTCATCCAACCAGCCTTCGGTATGTGCCGCTTCGCCCATGGGCTCCCGATGCAGGCTTCATCCGCGCCCGCTCATCGAGCGGCGCCAAGGAAGGTCCCGCATTTTGGCATGCGTGAGAGCCTTTGTGCTTTTACCGCCGAAGGCTTGCCCGCCTCTGCGGTCGAGCTACGGGAGCCGCGCCGCGTTCGCACCCGCTATTCGCGGATCTTCCCCATTTTGACGAGCCGCGCGTGTATTGAGCTGAAAGTGCGCTGATGTTCGCGCGCCAGCTCGATTTCCGAGCGACCTGAGTCGAAACCCGCGGCGAGCCGCACGTCCTCCTCGTTCGACCAGGGCTTTCCGGCGTTGGCCGGAAGCCGCTGGCGGCGCTGCTCCCACTCGCTCGCGCGCTCCAGTGCCCGGGTCGCGATGAACAGGGCGCGCACCGTGTCGGGTTTCTGGTACGGGCTGCCTTGCGGGTAGACCTCGCCGCTTTCCGGATCGACCCCGTCGGCGAGCGCCCGGACGATCTGCAATGCCTGAATCTCGTTCATGTTCTCTCTCCCTAAAAAGGACCGCATCAACATGAACGAACAAGCCGAGCGCCGGATGACGCGCGCTTCAGTCTTCGTCGGCGCCGGTGACCACGGCGCGGATCGCGTCAAAGGAAAAGCCGCGCGACTGGAGAAACCGCATCTGCCTCGCGCGCTCCTCGCGCGTTCTGGGAGCGCTCCGGAACTTCCTGCGCCAGACTTCGCGTGCGCGCTCGAGCTCGGTGGCGCGCGCGGCTTTCGACGCCTTGTCGGCCAGGTCCTTATCAAGGCCTCTCGCGCGCAGCTCGTGCGCGATGCGCGCAGCGCCGAACTTGCGCGAAAGCGCGTGAGCGCGGGATTCGGCGTAGCGCTCGTCGGAGAGGAGTTTCCCACGCGACAGATCGTCGAGCAGGGCCTCGAGATCGTCCCCGGGCCGCGAATGCACCCGGAGCTTCTTCGCGAGCTCGGCGCGGCTATGCTCGCGCCGCGCGAGCAGCCGCAGGGCCCGCTCGCGCAAGCTGGGCTCGCCCCGCATC